>JAMFSG010000127.1 GCA_026225155.1 Verrucomicrobiota bacterium | reverse complement strand
GATCGGCCCATTGGCCGGTGAAAAGCGTGACGGTTCTTGGCATGGCGCGATGAATTTTTTAGTTAGGAGACGTGCGATTCTGGCTGCGTTGCACCGATTTTTCAAATAAATTCCCACCGATGGCCAAACCTAATTTCATCGAACTGCCGGGCTGCGATCCGATCCGCATCCTGTTTGAAGACCGCTCGGTGCTGGCGATTGACAAGCCGCGCGGCTGGATGCTTGTGCCGCATTCGTGGCGGCAGACGAATTGGAATCTGCAGGCGGCGATTGATTCGTCCATCCGCGCGGATGATTACTGGGCGCGTTCGCGCAATCTGAAATATCTCCGCCATGTCCACCGCCTCGATGCGGACACGAGCGGCGTGATGCTGTTTGCCAAAAGCGAAGGCGCGATGCGCGCGATGGGCGAAATGTTTGAGTCGCGCCGGATGGAAAAAACCTACCTCGCCGTCGTCGAAGGCAAGCCGCGCGAACTGGAATGGACTTGCGAATTGCCAATCGGGCCCGACCCGAAAAATTTCGGCAAAATGCGCGTGGATCATTCGGAAGAAGGCAAAGAATCCGAGACGCGTTTTCGCGTCTTGCAAAGCAACGAGCGTTTCACCTTGATCGAAGCGAATCCGCTGACCGGCCGCACGCACCAAATCCGATTGCATCTCGCAGAATCCGGCAGCCCGATCATGTGCGACGAACTTTACGGTCGCGTGGAAAAAGGTTTTCGCCTCGGCCTGCGCGCCGTGCGATTGGCCTACAAAGATACTTTTACGCGGCGACCCGTTAACATCCTCGCGCCGACGGATTGGTTCTTGAAAGAGTTTGGTTTTGCGCCGCTGGAAAAACCGCAGCCAAAACCAGTAGTCGTAAAACCCATCGCCGCCAAAAAATAAAAATGGTCGGGTAGAGCTGCCGCTCCGCCCAAATTTTCAAAAACGATTTTTCTACAGAAGCAAACGAAGGAAACAAAGAACTTCGTTCCCTTCTGTTAAAATTTCACTGAAATGGGCAAAACGGCAGCTTTGCCCTACCGTAAAGACGGAATCGCCGACGACTCGTAGCATGAACCGCAATAGCAGAATAGAATGGCTCCGATGACTGGTTTGGCGCTTTTATAGTTTCTTCCATGCGTCGTCCGGTGATGAAGTCTGGACTTCTGGATACTTGAGCCTGAACTCTGCTCCAGTCAACGGACCGACAATGGACTGCTTGGCAACGTCAATAATCATCCAACCGTCGGGGTCGCCGCGATAAGTGGCAATGCGCCTCGCAAAGATAAAACGGTTTGTCCAGCCAATTTCCTCAACCGTGCCATCAATACAACCGCCGCCCGCCTCCTCGACACCTGCCTTTTCGAGGTAAAATTTACCGTTCTCGTTAAAACGTTCAAGCCGATAGGAGCCGTCCACTTTGCGCTGGTTGGGACTGCAACCCGTGACCCAAACAAGAACTATTAGAAGAGCAAAGAAACGCATAAATCGCCTCACATTTTATTCCGCGTAATGCACCGCGCAACCGTAAGGTTTGGTTTGCGGAATCGTCACGGGTTTGCCGGCGAGCACTTCAGCCAGCGCGGCGCGGACGTAATTTTTCGCCGTGCGCGGATCGCCGAACGGCACGGGCCGGTCATCCATCGCGCCATCGTAATCCAGCACGCCATCCTGGCCGATCGCAAAAACGTGCGGCGTCGTTTTCATGTCATAAAGATGGCCGAT
>JAMFSG010000126.1 GCA_026225155.1 Verrucomicrobiota bacterium | reverse complement strand
GGGGAAATTCCGGTTCGTCGCGCTGATGCAATTGATTCCGGATTTATTGATGCGGCCGAAAGTATCCACCGGCCCGCCGAGACACGCGGAACAACCGGCATTTTCCGTCATCTGCACACCGGCGCCGACGAGAATCTGCCAGACCGTTTCGTTGCCCCAATAAGTCGTCTGCAAATCGCGCACGATCTCCGGCGTCGCGGGCACGCCGAAGGTATCAATCGTCACTTTTTTGCCGCGCAAGATATGCGCGAATTCCACGAAGTCGCTCGTCTTGCCGCCGGTGCAGGAACCGACATAAGCACGATCCAATTTGATGTGGCTCATGTCCTTCGCTTTTTTGCGCTGGCCCGGATCAGGATGACACGCGACCGTCGGTTCGAGCTTGCTCAAATCTACGACGAGTTCGTAAACGAATTTTTCGTCCTTGTCGCGCGCGACTGGTTCGTAACTGGATTTCGTGCCGTTCAATTTCGTGCGCGCGTCCACGTATTCTTGTGTGCGCGAATCGAATTCAAAAATACCATTTTTGCCGCCGGCTTCGATCGCCATGTTCGCGATCGTCATGCGGTCATCAATGGATAAACTTTTCACGCCTTCGCCATCGAACTGCATCGCGCGATAAGTCGCGCCGTCAAAACCGATTTCGCCGATGCAATGAAGAATCACGTCCTTCGCCATCACGCCCGGCTGCAATTTGCCTTCGAGACGGAAGTGCATCGTCTCGGGAACTTTGATGAGCAATTTGCCCGTGCCCATCACAAAACCCGCGTCCGTATTGCCGATTCCGGTCGCGAACTGATTGAACGCGCCCGCCATGCAAGTGTGCGAATCCGTGCCGAATAAAACTTCGCCCGGACGCGTGTGACCTTTTTGCGGCAACGCCGTGTGGCAAACGCCCGCGTAACGCGAACCATATTGTTTGTTCAACAAACCTTTGCTCGCGTCGAATTGCCAGTGGCCGTTCGGATCGTCAATCACGTCGTAAAAATACGGCAAACCTTGTTCCTTCACGAAATCGCGCAAGATGTCCACGTTGCGGTTCGATTTGGAATCGGCGGTGAAAATGTAATGGTCGGGAATGATGACGATTTTATTTTTGTCCCAGACTTTCGCCGTCTTGCCAAACTCGCGTTTGAACACGCCGATGGTTCCCGGCCCGCAAACGTCGTGCGTCATCAAGACGTCCGCGCTGACCCAGATATTGTCGCCGGCCTGGACGCTCGTCTTGCCGGAAGCACGCGCTAGCAATTTTTCAGTCAAAGTCATAGTCTTAAGACTATAGCTGAATTATTGGTCGAATTCAACTGCGCAAACAGGTTGTTTAAAAAAATGAATCTCTAAAACTTTGAGTGTTCATTCCGTCGTGTATTTGTTCGCTTGTAAATGAAGCCAGAAGAGATAAATGAAAATGGCCAAATAAATTACAACGAAGCCGATTGTGAATGAGACATTTATTCTGCCTGCCAACAACATTCCTGCAATTTGCAGCAGCTTGAATCCCAATGAAATTCCAAAAGTCAGCCAAATCAAGATTTTAACAGTTTTATCACTCCACGGTATTTTCGACTTGTAGATAAAGACAATGGTAACAATCAATGGAATTAAAAATAAAAATGAGAAGATGGTGTTTCCATCTAATCCGGCAGATTGAAAATGAATGAACGTAAAAATTCCTGAAAAAACCAGCCACAAAATATACAAATCAGCGACTGAACGAAAATGCCTTTGCAGATTCGGGTTTTTAGTTTGGCAATTCGGACAAATCCAATCACCTCGCGTTTTGCTATCAGGCTGAAAGTTTTGATTACACTTCTTACAATTGATGGAAACCAAAGTATCGCTCATATCTAAATATCCAAAATCATTGTTTAATTTTATCCTGATGTGTAGCTTCTTCAATCTTCCCGCACCAAATTTTCCGGTAACGCAATCAATTCCGATTTTCTTCCTGTCGGCCGCCACGCAATCCGCCCGTCATCGAGAATTTTTACAACCACGCCATGAGTTGAACCACGCAGGGTTTTTACACGGTCGCCAGTTTTGAATTCCGTTTCTTCACACAGACCTTCGATTAAGCTGATCATGTTTTCACGATCCAAAACGCCTGCGATATAATGGGCCATCAAAGAAGCGATTTCGCGCTTGCGGGTCGGCGGCAAATCGCTAAAAAGCGCCAGCGCCAATTCGCGGCCGATCGTGGCAAAAGTATTTCCGTTGAAGAAAAGAAACGGGGCGCGTTTGTGATAACTGCGAAGAAAATCCAGAGTCTCGCCGAGCGTCAGGATTTCGTGGCGGATTTTTTCCCACTCTGCTGCGCACGCCGCTTGAGTTTCCGAGTTAAAGCCATGCTGTGCGCGACCTCTTTCGCACGCTCCACGATTGATGTGGGTGACAACGAGCCAGTCCCAGTTTTTGAGAAAAGCGGCTCGGGTTTGAAACGGTGAGCCGACGCCATCGCCGCCTGACGCAGGTCTTCGCCTGTCAGGTGCGCCAGCAGATCGGTCCGTAGTTTCATCGCTCATAATCTAACTCCACTGTCAAATTTGGGCAATAGGGCAATTTCAACTTGGCAAAATAAACTTACTGCGCGCGGCCGAATTTTTTCTCCAGTTCGCGATAATTCATTTCGATCAGCGTCGGGCGGCCGTGCGGACACGTGTAAGGCATCGCGCAGCGACGCAAATCTTCGACCAGATTTTCCAGTTCCGCGCCGCGCAACGGATCGTTGGCTTTCACCGCGTGACGGCAAACAGTTTTGGCGACGGTGTGTTCGCCGAGCCGCGCAAGATTGACTTCGCGACCGGCGGCGCGCAATTCATCCACCAGATCGAAAACAAATTTCCGCGCGTCCGGCGCTTTCACAAATG
>JAMFSG010000125.1 GCA_026225155.1 Verrucomicrobiota bacterium | reverse complement strand
TACTATCTTTCGCCGCTCCGCGGCTGCGAATTGGCGGCGCAAAATGAAACGGCATTTACTCGCCGCGAAAATTTAGCCGGAGAAATAATTTTTTCCGTCTGAAAACACTTTTCCCACCGCTCGGGCGGCGGGAGTTAATTAAGCAGTCAACAACAACAACCAAACAAAGAAAAAAGTATGGCACTAAACGTCAAACCGCTCGGCGACCGCATCCTCGTGGAAGCGATCGAAGAGAAGGAAACCAAAAAGGGCGGCATCATTATCCCCGATTCCGCCAAGGAAAAACCGACCGAAAGCATCGTCATCGCGCTCGGCACCGGCAAAACCGACGACAACGGCAAGAAGGTCCCGTTCGAAGTCAAAAAGGGCGACCGCATCCTGTGCAGCAAATACGGCGGCACGGAAATCAAGATTGACGGCAAGGAATACAAGATTTTGTCCTCGGACGACATTTTGGCCGTGCTCGAATAACTTTCAACCAACTTAAAAATTTAATAACGAAATAAAATTATGGCAGCTAAACAATTGATATTTGACGAGCAGGCGCGCCAGGCGTTGCTCCGCGGTGTGCAGAAACTTTCCAAAGCCGTGGTCGCCACGCTCGGACCAAAAGGCCGCAACGTGGTCATTGATAAAAAATTCGGTTCACCGACGGTCACCAAGGACGGCGTGACGGTCGCGAAGGAAATCGAATTGGAAGATCCTTACGAAAACATCGGCGCGCAGATGGTCAAGGAAGTCGCCAGCAAAACGAGCGACGCGGCCGGCGACGGCACGACGACGGCGACGGTTTTGGCCGAAGCGATTTATCGCGAAGGTTTGAAATACGTGACGAGCGGCGCAAGCCCGATCAGCATCCAACGCGGCATCAACAAAGCGGTGGAAGCCGCGGTGGCGCACCTCGACAAGATCGCGAAAAAGGTTAAAGACAAAGAAGAGATCAAGCAGGTTGCGACCGTTTCCGCCAACTGGGACACGAACATCGGCGAAATCATCGCCGACGCGATGGACAAAGTCGGCAAAGACGGCACGATCACGGTGGAAGAAGCGAAGTCCATCGAGACGACGCTCGACGTGGTGGAAGGCATGCAGTTCGACAAGGGCTACATTTCACCTTACTTCTTCACGAACGCGGAAACTTTGGAAGCGAAATTGGAAGACGCTTACATTTTGAACTTCGAGAAAAAAATCAGCAGCTTGAAAGATTTGCTGCCGATCCTCGAAAAAGTTGCGAAAGCCGGCAAACCGCTTTTGATCATCGCGGAAGACGTTGAAGGCGAAGCGTTGCAGACGCTCGTGGTCAACAAATTGCGCGGCACGATCAACGTGGCTGCCGTCAAAGCTCCCGGCTTCGGCGACCGCCGCAAAGCCTTGCAGGAAGACATTGCCATTCTCACCGGTGGCAAAGCCATCACCGATGATCTCGGCATCAAATTGGAATCCATCGGCTTGGAAGACCTCGGCCGCGCCAAGAGCATCGTCGTCGGCAAAGAAAACACGACGATCGTTGAAGGCTACGGAAAATCATCCGAGATCCAAGGCCGCGTGAATCAAATCCGTCGTCAGATCGAAGAAACGACTTCCGATTACGACAAGGAAAAATTGCAGGAACGTCTCGCGAAATTGGCGGGCGGCGTGGCCGTCATCAACGTCGGCGCGCAGACCGAAACCGAAATGAAGGAAAAGAAAGCACGCGTGGAAGACGCGTTGCACGCGACCCGCGCAGCCGTGGAAGAAGGCATTGTTCCTGGCGGCGGCGTGGCGCTCATCCGCACCATCGCTTCGATTGAAGCGGTCAAAGGCGCGAACGACGACGAACAGATCGGCGTGGACATCATCCGTCGCGCCGTCGAAGGCCCGTTGCGCGCGCTCGCCGCGAACGCCGGTGTCGAAGGTTCGCTCATCGTTCAAGAAGTCAAGAAACGCAAAGGCAACGAAGGTTACAATGTCGCCACCGGCGAATACGAAGACCTCGTCAAAGCCGGTGTCGTTGACCCGAAGAAAGTCACGCGCTCGGCCCTGCAAAACGCGGCGTCCATCGCCGGCCTGTTGCTCACC
>JAMFSG010000124.1 GCA_026225155.1 Verrucomicrobiota bacterium | reverse complement strand
CGAAAATCTTGAAATACTTGAGATACATTTCGTTGACAGCATTAAATTCCGCCGCGAATTGCTCCTCCGTGCAATAAATATGCGCGTCGTTCATGTTCAGCGCCCGCACCCGCATCAAGCCGAACAACTCGCCGGATTGCTCGTAGCGATAACACGTCCCGTATTCGGCCAGGCGCAGCGGCAGATCCCGGTAACTGCGCGGCTCCGCCGCAAAAATGCGGTGGTGATGCGGACAGTTCATGGCTTTGAGATAGTAACGCGAGCTATCGGCTAAACTCTCAAGTTTTCGTTTTGCTCCATTCAGTTCAGTTTCAATTGCTGATTCCCAATCAACTTCTTCAGGATTATATCCTTCAAATCCTTTCTCTTTTTGAGCTTCTAAATCAGCAATTTTCTTTAACAGTTCAGCGCGAATCTCAGCCGTGTCTTGGTTCAATTCTATTGGCGGAAACATCGAGTCCGCGTAATACGGCAAATGGCCGGAAGTCTTATACATTTTTTCCCGCGCCAAATGCGGCGTGCGCACACGGACGTAGCCGGCGGCGAATTCAGTTTCTTTCGCCAGCTTTTCCAATTCTTCGACGAGCACCGTTCCTTTCGGTAACCACAACGGCATGCCCGGCCCGACGAATTCCGTGTCGATCGCGAACAATCCCATCTCCGCGCCGATCTTGCGATGGTCACGGCGCTTCGCCTCTTCGAGCATCGCAAAATATTCGTCCATCGCGGTCTTGTTCTTGAACGCCGTGCCGTAAATGCGTTGAAGCTGCGGACCTTTTTCGTCGCCCTTGTAATACGCGGCGGCCACGCTGGTAAGTTTGAACGCGCCGATATTTCCCGTGCGCATCACGTGCGGACCGGCGCAGAGATCCATAAAATCGCCGTTCTTGTAATACGAAATCGCTTCGCCTTCGGGAATTGCTTCCAGATTTCCGATCTTGAATTTGCTCACGTTGCCCGGACGTTCGGCCAATCCGCCGAGTCGTCCGCTTTCGGAATCTTTCAACGCCTGTTCACGCGTGACGACAATCTTCTCGAACGGGTTGTTCGCCTTGATTTCTTTTTTCATCTCCTCCTCGATCTTCGGAAAATCTTCGGGCGAGATGCGATGCTGGAGATCCACGTCGTAATAGAAGCCGGTCTCCACCGCTGGCCCGGCGGCGAATTGCGCGTCCGGCCAGAGCCGCAAAATCGCGGTGGCCAAAACGTGCGCGGCGGAATGCCGGATGCGTTCCAGCTCGGTCATCTTCGCGCGGTCGTCCAAAGTTTTGCGTTCCGGGTTCGGCGTCGGTGGTTGATTTTCTTGTTCAGCAGACATGGCTGGAGTTTAACAACAAAGAAACCAAGAAACGAAGGAGAAAACAAATCGTGAATCCGGCTGCTGAACGGCTCTGAAAGAGCAACGGAAATTAGCCAGCTACGAAGTGGCTGGTTTCGATACAAAATCATTTTCGTCCTAAAGGGACGATGGATTTTCCAAACATTCTCCAGCGTCCCTTCAGGACGCATTTTTTAATCGCATATTTCCAGCCACTTTGTGGCTGGCTAATTTCCGCTGTCGCTTCGCGACTTGGTTTTACTTCGCCGTTTTCCAAATCGCAAACAACCCGCCAAATCCACCGAGCAGCAAAATGCTCACCGCGATCGCGCCGCTGTTTTGGACTTGCGGCAGAAATTCCAGCGACAGCGCGCCGACTGCTGGGCCGACGCAATTGCCCAGGCCAATCACGGCTTCGTGGATGCCGCCGTGTTCGCTCTTCGCGTCGCCGCCATCCATCGAGTAAAACAGTGACGAATAATAAATCAGCCCAACCGCGCCGCCGAAAAATAATTGCGCCAGCAAAATCACCGCAAGGCTCGGCGCGATCAAAATTACCGCGAAAGAAATTATGAGCAGCGCAAACGCCAGCGCCAGCCAGCGGAAACGGTAATGCCAATTCGTCCAGCGCCACAACACGACAAACGCCGCGAGCCGCGCAAAACACCAGAGCGAACACACGAATCCCGCGAGGCTTGTCGAGAGATGGAATTTCGCCGCGACGCCGGGCAAAACGGCGAGCAGCGTGTTGATGGCGATGTAGGCGAACGGATTTGCCAGCCACGCCATGCGCAAAAATGATTTCGCTTTCGCGGGCGATGGACGATGCGGGTCGGGCGGCGGAATTGGCGCGGCAGAAATTTTGTCCGCCGCGATTTTCATTTTCGCAACGTGACGCTGCAGCCAAAGCGTCAGCGCGAATTGCAAAACCATGACGCAAACGGGAAGATAAAATGTCGCCTTGAAGCCAAAAATTTCGATCAATTTTCCGCCGGTGAAAAATGCGAGCGCATAAGTCGTCGCCCAGACGATGTTGTAAATGCCGAGCACGCGCGGCACTTCGGCGGGCAGTTCGGCTTCGCTGACGAGCGCTTCGAGCGTCGGCCACGTCAGGCACATGCCGACATTCACGACGCCCGCAGCGAGAATTTCGCCGACGGCAGAATTCATTTGCGCGCCGACGAGCAAACCAAAAATCATCAGGCTGTAACCGAGCTTGAGCGTGTTGAAATAGCCAAGCCGGTGCGCGAGTTTTCCCGCCTGCCACGCGGCGAGCGCGTAGATGAAACCAAGCAACGCGGCGAGCAGAAGGTTTTGCTGATCGCTGAAACCAAACTTCGCCCGCATCAAAAAGTAGAGGTAATTGAAGTAAAGAATCGTCGCGAAGGAATTCATGCCTTCGATGCTGAAACAGGCGGCGCGGAATTTTTGCAATGGATTCACGCGCGGGAAATTTCCTCGATGGCTTTGCGGCAATACCATTTCACCGCGTCGGTCATCGGCGGCGAAAGTTTTTCTAAATCTTCCAACGTGCACCAGCGGATGTCGTGATGTTCTTTGGTCGCAAGTTTTATTTGCGCCGAATTTTTTGGCCGCGCCCAATAAATCAGACCGATGTGCTCGTGCGTTTCGTTGATGCGATGGATGTCGAGAAAACGCGGCGCGATCAGCGCGCGCGTGCCAGGCGAAGTCGTGGGCGGACGTTCGCCCAGCAGTTCCACATCGAGTCCGCTTTCTTCGCGCGCCTCGCGCAACGCGGCTTGCTCCGGATCTTCGTCCAACTCGATGTGCCCGCCGAGCGGCAACCATTTGTCGAGCTTGCGATGATGGATAAGCAGAATTTTTTCGTCGTGAACGACAAAAATCGCGACGGTAAAATCAATTTTTTCGTGGATATGCGCCATTAAGAAGTTTTAGCGAAACAAATCGCTGTGTGTGCCGATGCGTTCAAAGCGGACGTGCGTATCTTTTTCGGTG
>JAMFSG010000123.1 GCA_026225155.1 Verrucomicrobiota bacterium | reverse complement strand
GAAAGGTTCAAAGTGCAGGAAGAATGCGGAAATTTGCGGGAAGAATCAAATCTGTTTCAATGCAGGCAACTTTTCGGAATTCTATTTTGCGAAATCCACCAACGCTGTTTCCAATCTCTGAATGCCAACCAAAGCGCCGCAATCTAAACTGTAATGTTGGTCGGGCACGTCAAATTCGCGCGGATTTATGCGAATGAGTTTGCCGTGAAAATTCTCCGCAATTCGTTCGGAAGTATGTCTGACAGTTGCAATGGCTGTTCCCGCGCCCAGTTCGATGACTGCCAGCCGAGCGTTTCTTTTTTTGATCGAGATGAGCCAGTCGGCGAATCTCTTTTCCTGTTCGTGGCTGCGCTGATGTAGCCAGGAAAAATCATTGAACATCAAAATGTTGGGACGGGCAATTTTTCCGCATTGATGACATTTTGGGAATGGTTCGCAAGCGTGGAAATTTTTTTCATCAATCGAAATATTTTCCCCGACGGCATTCCAAATTTCGTTCGTGCAGTTTTCAACACATTGAAAATGATTTATCGAGCCGTGACATTCAACAATGCGGTTTGCATCAAATCCTACCTTCTGAAAATGACCGTCAACATTTGAGGTGAAGACAAAATATCCGGCGGCCATTTTATCAGCCCAGCGAAGCAAAGTGTTGAAGCCCGTGTGCGGTTGCGTTTGGCGATAAAGGTTCAGACGGTGTCCGTAAAAAGCCCAGGCCAGTTTCGGATTGTTTTGGAACCATTGAGGATTGGCCAGTTGCGCGAATGACAAACCGAGCTTGGCGACGGCAGGGTATGCTTTCCAAAAACCTTCGTTGCCGCGAAAATCTGGAAGGCCGGAATCAACGCCCATGCCCGCGCCGGCCGTGATCAAAAGCGCGTCCGCCGACCGGACCGCAGCAGCCGCTTGTTCATCGCCCATGAAATTGATTTTATCCGAACTTGATCAGCTTCGTCAAAGTCATTGACTTTCCGCGCTTAAAATATATTCTCCGCAGTTCCTAATTTTGCGGGAACCGCTGGTGCGGTTTTGCCCCGCCCTCGAAAGGAAGTGAGTGTAATGACAGAGATTAAACTGAAAAAAGGCGAACCTGTGGACCGTGCGTTGCGTCGGCTGAAGAAAAAAGTCGATCGCGAAGGCACGCTCAAGGTCATCCGTAACCGCCGGCAATTTGAAAAGCCGAGCGCCGTGCGCCGCCGCAAGGAAAAAGTCGCCCGTTTCTCCGCCATGCTCGCCGCGCGCCACGCCGACGACTAGGCCGTTTTGAAATCCGTAAATCGTTAAATCGTTGCATCAAGGCGACGGTTTAACGATTCTTCATTTTTACGATTCACGATTTAACAATGTAACGATTCAACGATGTATTCTTTCTCGACCTGCTGGAATTCCCATCGTCACACCGACGGCCGCGCGATGCTCCGCGAGATCCGCGAGCTCGGTTTTGAATACGCTGAGTTGAGCCACGGTATCCGCTTGAGTTTGGTGCCGGGAATTCTCGATGCCGTCGCCGCTGGCGAAATCAAAATTTCCACGTTGCATAATTTTTGTCCGCTGCCCATCGGCGTGGAAAAAGCGTCGCCGAACCTTTACGAATTTTCTTCCGAACGCCCGCGCGATCGCGAACTCGCGCTCAAGCACACGTTCAAGACGTTTGAATTTGCCGCGCATCTTAAAGCGCCGCTTGTCGTGCTGCATCTTGGCAGTATGGAATTAAAAGATTACGGCGGCAAACTCGAGGAGATGCTCGAACGTGGCGAAAAAGATTCGCCCAAATACGCGAAGCTGCTCGCCGAAGCCGTTGCCAAACGCGAGGCGAAGAAAAAAAACGCCGTCGCCAACCTTTACGACTCGCTGAAAAAAATCGTGCCCGAAGCCGAAAAGCTTGGGCTTAAACTCGGCTGCGAAAATCGCGAAGCCGTTCAAGAAATTCCGCTCGAACCGGACTTTGCAAATTTCCTCCGCGATTTTCCCAGCCCGTCCATTTTTTACTGGCATGATTGCGGCCACGCGCAGATCAAACAAAACCTCGGCTTCATCCGGCACACGGAATTTCTCGCCGCGCTCGCGCCGCGCCTCGGCGGTTTTCACATCCACGACGTGCAATTTCCGTCGCGCGATCATTGTCCGCCCGGCTCCGGCGACATTGATTACGCCGCGCTCAAGTCATTTGTGAAACCGGAGCACATCAAAGTTTTTGAATTAAGCCCGAAAGTTCCGACCGACTCCGCCCAGCGCGGCATCGCGCATCTGAAAAATATTTGGGGCGAAGAATAAAATCGCCTCGCGCAAAAGTTTTTAATTTTTCGAAACTTCAACAACTGCTTCCACCACGCGCTCGATGCTGATGCCGTTCATGCAGCGAAAATCAATCGGACATTCGCGCAGAAAACACGGCGAACAGGGCACGTCGGATTTGAGCAACTGATTTCGCGGGTCGCCGGGCAATCCGGGCGCAGTCAATTCCGGCGACGTGCTGCCGAACGGCACGACGACCGGCGTTCCCAGCGCAGCGGCGACGTGCATCGGGCCAGTATCGTTCGTCAACAAAACGCGGCAAAGTTTCAGCAGCGCCATCAGTTCGCGCAGCGATGTTTGGCTGATCAAATTCTGAATTTTTAGTTTTGAATTTTTAGTTTCTGCTTCGATTCGCGCGCCCAATTCCGCATCGCCTTTGCCGCCGAACAAAATCCAGGTGCAATTTGTTCGTTGCT
>JAMFSG010000122.1 GCA_026225155.1 Verrucomicrobiota bacterium | reverse complement strand
GCCGCTGGTTTGATTCGCGCGGCTGGAAATGGGAAGTCACCGATGCGCTCGCGGGCGACACTGCCGGATTAAAGACCGTCACTTTTCGCGTCGAGGGCGAAAACGCCTACGGATTTTGCAAAGCCGAACGCGGTGTGCATCGGCTCGTGCGCATTTCGCCGTTCGATTCCAACAAACGTCGCCACACGAGTTTTTCCAGCGTGGACATCGTCGCGGAATTGAGTGATTTGCTCGAAACCGACATCGTGATTCCGAAAACCGAAATTCGCCGTGACACCTATCGTTCCGGCGGCAAAGGCGGACAAAACGTCAACAAGGTCGAAACCGCCGTTCGCCTTACGCATATCCCGACCGGCCTCGTCGCCGCGTCGCAGGCGCAACGCAGTCAGGTTCAAAACGAAGCGACCGCGATGGCGATGTTGATCTCCAAACTTTACGCGCTCAAGCTCGATCAAGCCAAAGGCGAGATGGAACGTTTTTACGGCGACAAAGGCAGCATCTCGTGGGGCAACCAGATTCGCAGCTACGTTTTCCAGCCGTATCGCATGGTCAAAGATCTGCGCACCGGCGAACAATCCAGCGACGTGCAAGCCGTGATGGACGGCGCGCTCGACCCGTTCGTGAACGCCTGGCTCCGCGCCGGCTGCCCGCTCAAACGGATGCAGGGCGTGAAGGATGAAGAGGAATAAATTTGGAACATGACAAAACTTCGATGCCATTCTGTTTGTTTTTATTCACCGGCGGACGAAGCATGTTTCTTTCAGTTCATAAAACAGATTAAAGCTATTCAGCGCACAGAAGGTTTTGGAGAAGATTTATTTCTGCACATAAAAATTCCTGTCTCGGAAAAATCCTTGCGCGACTTGATCGGTTTGTTTCGCCGCTACAAAATTGATTTAAGCGAATTAAATCAGTTGAAGAATAAAAAGAATGCGGGAATCTTTGACTCGATTATTAAATGAACATTCTCGACAAAATCATTGAGCAGAAAAAAAATTGAAGTCGCCAAACTTCCGGCATGAATCATCGTTGCCACGTTGGCGGTCAAATGGATTGACGGATTTTGACGCAGGTAGGATAATCCCACCATGACCGTGATTGCCGACAACAAGAAGCGCGTGACCCTCCCGACCAAGCCCGGCGAGCGGTTTGATTTGCAGTCGCAAGGCGGAGACCGGTTCATCCTGACGCGGCTTGCGCCCGTGGAACCGCGCAAGGCCAAAGTCAGCATCAAAAAAGTGGGCGGCTACACGGTCGGACGGCTCGGCCATCCCGTCAACGCGGACGCGCTCAAAAAGGCGTTGGAGGAATTTCCGTGACCCATCTGCTGGATGTCAACGTGCTGCTGGCAGCCATCTGGCAGGAGCATCCGCACCACGAGCGCGCGTTCGCATGGTTGCACGGCAAAAAAATCACCGTGTGTCCGATTGCCGAATTGGGTTTTATCCGTATCAGCACGAATGCCAAGTCGTCGTTTGGCGCACCGATGGACAAAGCGCGCGACTTGCTGGAGAAATTTTTGTCCGAGCGGAAGGCCGGTCGCATCCCGGATGATCTGCCTGCGCTGGAGTCCCGACCCGCCAAATCCGATGAAGTCACGGATTTTTATCTGGCCGCGCTCGCGCAAAAGCACGGCTGCAAGCTCGCCACGCTGGATGCCCGCATCAAACATTCCGCCGTGACCCTGATTTGAAACCAGCGCGGTTAAAAACTAAATTTTCAAGTGAACATCCTCGATAAAATCGTTGAGCAGAAAAAAATTGAAATCGCCAAACTTCCGGCGCGCATCATCGCCGTCGGTGATTTGCGCGATGCGATGCTGGAACATGGCGAGCGACGCGATTTTTTTGCCGCGCTGAAAAATCCGCGCGTCGGCGACATCGGCTTGATCGCCGAAGTGAAAAAAGCGTCGCCATCGCTCGGTGTCATTTGCGAAAATTTTGATCCCGTCCGCATCGCCAAAGAATACGAAGCGGCGGGCGCAAGCTGCCTGTCCGTTTTGACCGACGAAAAGTTTTTTCAAGGCTCGCTCGATTATCTCCGCCAGATCCGCGCCGCCGTCAAACTGCCGCTGTTGCGCAAGGATTTCATCATTGATGAACGCCAGATTCTCGAAGCCATCGAATGGGGCGCGGACGCCATCCTGCTCATCGTCGCCATTTTGAGCGACGAACAGTTGCAGAAATTTCATTCCCTCGCCATCGAAGCCGGCCTCGCCGTTCTGGTGGAAGTTCACGACGAAGCAGAATTGGAACGCGCGCTGAAAATTTCGCCCGCGCTCATCGGCGTGAATAATCGCAACCTGAAAACGTTCAAAGTGGATTTGTCAACGACGGAAAAACTTGCAGTGAAGATGGAAGATGGAAGATGGAAGATGGGAAAAACTTCCGCGCCGTTGCTCGTCGCTGAAAGCGGAATTCACACACGCGCGGACGTTGAACGCGTTAAAAAATCTGGCGCAGGTGCCATCCTCGTCGGTGAATCGCTGATGAAAAACGGCGACATCAAAACGAAAGTGCGCGAGTTGATCGGTTGATTGGTAGGGATGGCGCGCTGCGCCGTCCGCGCCGGGTTGCGGCGCAACGGATCGGCGAGATGCTCGCACAACGACGTTTATTTCCGTCGCCTGACGCTCGGCGACGGGGACATCGCAGCGCGATGTCCTTACCTTTACTTTTTATTCTTCGCCAACTGTTTCGCCAACCGTATCGCTGAAATCATGCTGCTCGGATTGGCGATGCCTTTTCCGGCGATGTCGTAAGCGGTGCCGTGGTCGGGCGAGGTGCGAATGAATGGCAGGCCGAGCGTCCAGTTCACGCCGGTATCGAACGCGACGGCTTTCAGCGGCGCGAGTCCCTGATCGTGATACATCGCGACGACCGCGTCAAAATCGCCTTGCAGCGCATAATGAAAAACCGTGTCGCCGCTTAACGGGCCGACGACATCAAAGCCGTTTTTCTGCGCGGCAAAAACGGTGGGCGCAATGGTTTTGATTTCTTCATCGCCAAATTTTCCGCCCTCGCCCGCGTGCGGATTTAATCCGGCAACGGCGATACGCGCGCGCGGCAAACCAAGATCGCGACACGATTGCGCGGCGAGTTCAATCGCGAGCATTATTTTTTCCGGCGTCAATTTTTCGGAAACGGTTTTGAGCGGAATGTGAACCGTCGCAAGCGCGACGCGCAGCCAGCGATTTTTGTCGTCGTGGCCAAGCAGCATCATTGCGGTTTGATTCGTGCCGGCGAGTTCGGAAAGAAATTCCGTCTGGCCGACAAATTTGGTGGGGCGAGGCTCCTGACGAGCCATTTGACGTGGTGAAGCCTCAAGACGTTCGCGGCTCGCGAGGACGCTCGCCCCACCAGCTTGTAAAATCAATTCGCTTTGGGCATGGATGATGGATTCTTTATTCACGGGCGCGGTGACGAGCGCATCAAGTTCGCCGCGCAAGCAGCGTTCGCCACCATCGCGCAACCACGCGACGGATGCGTGGGCGGCGAGCGATGAACCGGCGGGCAGATTTTCCGGGAGTGCCGGCATCCCTGCCGGCGAAGGTTTCGGTTGTTCGCTGGAACTCGCCGGCTGGAAGCCAGCGCTCCCGGTTGGGTTCGTCACGAAAAAATTTCCGCTTGCGTGATAGCTGGAGAATTTTTGCAGCTGCAGATTCAGTGAAAGCTTTTCATTAAGCTGCCGGAGAATTTTTTCGTCGCCGATGAAAAGATATTTGGTGTCGTCGGTTTTTGATTCAGCAGCAACGGCTTTGAGCGCGACTTCGGGGCCGACGCCGGTGACGTCGCCGAGAGAAATTCCAATCCAGCCGGTCATATCAAATTGCGGATTTTTGAGGGCGGATTGAGGATTGGATTTTCCGTTGCGAAATTTTTCATTCCTGATTTAAAATTTATGGTTTCAAATTCCAAAACTGCGGGCGCGAATTTCCATCAAGCCAAACCGTCGCGCTTTAACTGTTAAAATAGCGGATGTAAGTTTTCTTTTTGAGGCCGTCAATCCACTCTTTGGAAAGGCGCGCCTGCTCCTGGATTTTGAGCGTTTTTTCGATGTCATCGCGGACGTCGGCAAGCGGTTTGGTGTGCGCGCCAGTTTTGTCTTCGACGAACATGACGTAAACGGAATCGGGCGTATCAATCGGTGCGCTGATCTGGCCTTTATTCAAAGAAAAGGCGACATCGCCGAGTTCCTTGCGCAACACGGAACGTTCGACCCAGCCCCAATCGCCGCCTTGATGTTGCTGCGAACCTTGCGAATAGACGCCGGCCATTTCGGTGAAGCTTGAGCCGTCTTTGATTTTGGATGCGATTTCGCGGGCGAGGGCGAGCGTGTTGGTGTCGTCGGGAGAAGTCTTATTCAAGACGATCATGCGCAGTTTGACCTGGTCATCCACTTTGAAATCGTCGGGGTGCGCGTTGTAATACGTTTCAACTTTGTAGGGCGAAATGATGATGGATTTTTGGACGTTCAGACCGCGCAAGCCGCCTTCAATATAGCGGTCGAGCAATTCCTTGCGATATTGTTCCAACGTGATTCCCTGCGCCTGCAAGGTTTTGATCATCGTCACGCGATCGCCGAAACGGGTGCGGATATTGTCATCCACCAAGCCGTCAACGACGCTGTCGGGAAGTTTGTTATAACCGCCGGATTCGTAATTGTGCAAGATCAACGCGCGTTCGACGAGCATTTCAAGGCTGTCGTGCATCGCCGCCTGGTATTTTTCTTGCAGGACATCGGGCTGCGCGGCGTATTGCGCACGCAACGTGGCTTCGGCGGGACGCGTTTCTTCGTCCACTTGGGCAAAGGTAATGACTTTGTCGGCGACGACCGCCCAAATGCCATCCACCGTATCGGCGCGGGAAAAAAACGGCGCGCAAAATACCGCCACCAGCATCAAAATGAACCGGAAAAATTTCATCGAATCTTCGCGCATAGTAACAATCGCCGTGAACCGGTCAAGCGCGGCTCAATGGATCGGCCGCGAAAACCACCAGATAAAAAGCGCCATCACCCCGCCAAATACCAACGCCACCGCCGTCGTCCACGTCAGGATGAACAATTGTTTGCGGCGGAAATTTCGTCCGCCCTGGCCGGGCAACAGGTAAAATCGTTCGCGCTCTTTCGGTTTTTTCGCTGGCATTCCGCCGTCTTTTTATCAAAAAAACTGGCGCAGTTCAAGCCGCGCGCTTGCCGTCGTGGAAAATTTTAGTAACGTCTCCCGCATGAATCTCGAAGATCATCTCGGCGACATCATCCGCAAAGCCGCCACCATGAACCATGTTTCCGCCGCCGCTGCGGCCAACGCCGCCGGGATTTCGGAAAACGAACTGGCCGCGCTCGAAGAAACCGGTTCGTCCGCCAAAAAAATAAATTTCGCCGCGCTCGGAAAAATTCTCGGCCTCAATCCGCAAAAGCTCGAAGGCATCGCCAACGGCTGGCTGCCCGCGAAAAAAGATTTGTCCATCTGGCGCGAAATCCGCCCGTTCACGACGACCGGCGAAAATTTTTCCGTCAATTGCTATCTCGTCTGGGACGAAGTCACGCGCGACGCCGCGTTGTTCGACACCGGCCTTGATGCGAAACCGATTCTCGAAACCATCGCCGCCGAACAACTTTCGCTGCGCCACATTTTTATTACGCATTCGCATTACGACCACGTCGAAGTGTTGCCAAGAATCCGCGAGGCTTCTCCAAAAGCGCGGGTGCATTCCGGTTCCAAACACGCGCCCGTGGATCAGCGCAATAAAGTCGCGGAAATCATCCACCTCGGCGGATTGCGCATCACGCATCGCGACACGCCCGGCCACGCAGAAGACGGCGTGACTTATCTCGTCGGCAACTGGCAGGAAGACGCGCCGTCCATCGCGATCGTCGGCGACACGATTTTTGCCGGCACGATGGGCAACGGCAATGGCGCTTGGGATTTGGCGAAAGAAAAAGTGCGCGAACAAATTTTATCATTGCCGCCAGAAACTCTAGTCTGTCCCGGCCACGGCCCGCTCACCAGTGTCGGCGAAGAAAAAGAACACAACCCGTTTTTTTGAATTTATCGCGAGGGACTTCAATCAACATCGGTCGTTGATTACCAAAAAAAATCGCGGCGACCACCGATCGCCGCGACAGTTCATTTGCCGAAATAAAATCAAGGTGAAACGAAGATCGCTTCGCCGCTGACTTTTGCGCCGCTTAAAGGTTTGTCCACCCCGCCGTTGATGAAGATTCCATTTGCGCCCAGTATTCCCGCTTGGGCTTTCAATTTATTGACGGCGTCATCAGTGGCCTGTTGCAGGTCAACACCGCCAAAAGAATCTGCCGACACCATGCCGATGACTTCCGCACCGGGCGGCAATGTATAATAAACTTTTACCGCCGTCGCCGGAACTTCCGGACGCAACGTGCCGGTGACTTTGTGCGAACTGGTGGTGCAGCCGGCAGCAAGCATTAGAAAAGCAAAGGCAAGGTTTTTCATATATTCAAGCTCATACCAAAATCTTGAAAATTCAAGCGCAATCTTGACCGCTTCCATCAAAGCGAACCGCGATGCTTCACGGATATTTCAAGTAGTGGCGTAATATTTGACAAACGAACCGCCGGCTCCGAACGCGTCCAAAATGGTTGTTAACCCGCGGATTGAAAAACTGACGGATGCGCGGCAGCCGCTTTGCTGTTACCCGAAAATTTCATCAACCAATCATTTTTCAAAACTCCCATCTGCGGCATGAATTGCCTGGGCAGATTATAAATCCAACTGAATCAGGAACCGCTTCATTCAGGCTTAGAGATTTCCGATTTAACAAAATGATCTTGAAAATTAAGAGAAATAAAATGATAACTGCCCGAACCAATTTTCAACACGACACGTCCGACTTCCATTCTGGCTGATTTTATGCCAACGGTCTTTTCCGGGGGCCGTCCGCCTTCGGTGACGGAATCAATATCTTTCGCGGGCAAGTAAACGGTAGCCGTGGTGTTGGCGGGAATGGTTACCCGCAAGTCAAATTGTTTGGCCGTTCGGCTCCATTCACTACGGATTCGTCCGTGAATGGAATCATAACTATCATTAACCCAAGTTAGATCGCCAACAACTTCCGGCTTGATGATGATTTTCTTGAAACCCGGCGCGGCCGGATCGGGACGGATGCCGCCGAGATATTCGTGCAGCCATATGTTGAGGTCACCTATGAGCATGACGATGTTGCGGGAATTCATTCCGGCGTCCGCAGTGTCGCCGTTCCATAATTCCCACATCGTAGTGGCTCCTTTTGAAATCATATAACCCCAGCTAGGATAAGTCGTCTGCGTGGCAATCGTGTAAGCGAGGTCGGGCCGGCCATTGTCCGACAAGACACGCATCAGATAATGTCCGCCAACCAATCCCGTTCCGAGATGATTGTTGCTCTCCACCGTAATTTTCTCAACGAGGTGGCCGAATACATTGGTTTTATATTCATCCGGCACCATTCCGAATGCCAATGGCAACACACAGGAAGTCTGGGTGCCGTTATCGTAGTAGCCAAGTTTGGAATTATAGTAACGATGATTAAACGCAACTTTAATTTTCGCCGCGAGCGATTCAAAATGTTCTGCATCCGCTATTTTTCCCAGCAGCCGAGCCGATCGTGCCATGAGTTGCAAGTCATGATAGAAAATGGCCGTGCTCATCATATTCCCGTCGGTGGTCAGCCGGGGATCGGTGGAATTGATCGCCGTCATTTCCAAGTTCGACCGGGGTGGAAAGCACCAGTCGGCGTATGTATTTCTTGGCATGAGATCGCTCTCCAGAAATTTCGTCATGTAATCAGTCCACTGCTTCATCGAGTCATAATGTTGTTGTAAAATCCCTGCATCGCCATATTGGTCATAGAGCATGTGGGGAATGATGATATAAGTGCTGGCCCAGACAACTCCGTCTTGATAGAGCGGCCAAAATGCCGGGCAAACATCCGGCACGCTGCCATCGGAACGTTGCGCGTCGTTGATATCAGTCAGCCATTGGGTATACAACGGCGCGACATTGAACATATAAGTTTCGCCTTTGGAGACTTCCTGCCGGTCGCCCATCCAACCCTGGCGTTCGTCACGCGGCATATCGGTCGGCATGCTGCGATAGTTATCTCGCGTGCCCCAATAAATATTATGATAAATCTGGTTGATCAACGGATTGGAAGCAGCGAAGTCACCGACCTTGGGCAAGGCATCGTGAACAACTTCGCCCTCAATTGCGTCCAATCCAAGTTTACCAGGAAACCCCGTGACCTCGACATAACGAAAACCATGATGCGTAAATCGCGGTTCGTAGGTTTCAATTTTACCTCCCTGCAAAGTATAACTATCTTCAGCCTTGGCACTGCGCATGTTAGCGGTGTAAAGCGAGCCATCCGCATTAGTCCCCTCCGCGTGACGCAGCTTCACAATTGTGCCCGCCGGACCGCTAACTTTTAAACGGCACCAGCCAGCCATGTTTTGGCCCATATCAAAAATATAAACGCCCGGCTGGGGATTAGCCATAGCCACTGGCTTGAGCTTTTCCAAAACACGGATCGGTTCGCCGATTTGCGCCGACAAAACCGGTGCGCCGGGTTTCACCAATTGCACAGGTTTCCATTTGGAATCATCAAATTCAGCTTGATTCCAGCGCAGCATTTCCATTTGCGCGTCATATACTTCGCCATCGAATTCGTTATTGGCGCGAATGGGGCCGGCATCGGTAACCTTCCAACTTTCATCGCTGACAATTTGCGACGTTGTGCCGTCGGTATATTCAATATTTAACTGCAACAATAACTTCGGATAACCGAAGGTCAGGCAGGCAGCCGGCACTCGCAAGCGTGGCGCAAAGTAACGTCCGTTGCCAAGAATAACGCCAATGGCATTACCACCGCGTGTAAGTTGCTTGGTCACATCATAAGTCACATAGAATGCACGTTTGTCATATTCGGAAATTGCCGGCGACAATACATCATCACTTATCTTGCCACCATTCAGGTATAACTCAAAAAGACCCAGCCCGCAGACATAAGCGGTGGCGCGCCGCACTTTTTTTCCCACGGAAAATTCATGCCGCAGATAGCGGGCGGGCAGCGGGCGATCGTCGTTTTGAATGATGCCCCAAGTTTGTGTGCCGTATTCTCCCAACCGCTTGGCTTCCATCCAGCCGGTGTCATCAAAATCCGGCATATTCCATCCCGCTTCAATATTCGTTGCCGTCTTCCAATTTTCATCCGTAGTCAATGTCAGTGGAGTTCCTTGGGCGAATTCAACCTTCAGCTTGGCGAGCAAGCCTGCAGGATTGGGATCGTTCCCGACATTGCGTGCCTCGATGGCTAATATATTTTTCCCCGGCTTCAACAAAGTGCCGATGGCAATCATTTCAGGCGATCTCCAATCGTCGCCTTTGCCCGCTTCCCGGCCATTTACGAATAAAGTGAATTGATCATCCGCCGTGATTTCAATATTCGCCGCAGTCACCGCTTGATTCACCGGCAATTCAAAGTTACGACGAAAGTAACGCGTGCAAACCGGCGCGCTCTCCGCCGGATTCCCCTCGGGAAACCAAATCCAAGACGCGCCGCCAAAATCATTCGTCTTCTCGCCTTGATCCCAACCGATCCATTTTCCCTGCCAGTCTGTTTGATCGGGCAATCCCATGCTCCAGCTAGCCGGCGCGCTCCAATCCGATGCCCGTCCGTTCCTATCCCAAATCCTGACTTTCCAAAAACATGGTTCGCCCGACGTCAAAGGTTTTCCCGCATAGGGAATGTTCACCGTTTCATCGCTGGAAATTTTGCCGCTGTCCCATAAGTTTGCGTGGTTGGCTTGGAGAAGCTTTTTGTCGTCGGCGACGAGAATTTGATAGGCGGTTTGCACCTGGTCGCGTTTGCTGGATTCCACCCGCCAGAATAATCGGGGCTGCAGCACGTCAATTCCCAATGGATCCGAACGATATTCACATTGAAGATTTGCCGGCAGGATTGAACCGGCCAGCGTCTGAAAACCGGTAAATATAAAAAAGGTGCCGATCAATGCCAGCATCAGCGGAATTTTTTTTAGCAATCTTTTGGGGTTCATTCGTCAATTTGATTATTAAAAATGCCAATGGATGCACCCTCATCCGGCGCGTGGCGATTTCTGATTCAACTAAATTAATTTCGCTTCGCCAATGGAGAGAATGGCCAATCCGGTGGATAATTTGGCAACCGGATTTTTTAGCAACCCTGAAACTGAATGATATAAGAACTTCCCGCGCAAACAGCCAGAGGCGATGGCAATACGTTAAGCTTTGGTTTTGCGATCCTAAAAAAGCCGCTTATAAATTATGCTTTGTTAATGATCGTTGCCGCCACTGGCCCGGAGTCGAACCGGTCTTCAATTTGAAATACCGGCAAAAATAATGTTCGTCGTCAAAGCCCGCCCGTTGCGCGATTTCTTTGACACTTTGGGTTGTCTGCGTCAGCAAGTTACGGGCGCGCACGAGGCGTAACTCCAGCAGATATTGATGAGGACTGGAGCCGGTATGCTGCTGGAAAGTGTGGCGGAACGAACTGTAACTGACGTTTAGTTCGCACGCGAGCGCTTGTGCATCCAGATTGCCCTCCAGCTCGGCCTGCATTTTCGCGATCGCTCTTTGGACGATTTGCAAGGCCCGGTCATCGCCCGCCAGTCCGGCCTGCTGCCCGGAGTAAAGCAGTCCCAACATCTGCGCGGTGTAACCAGCCATCACTTGTTGCAGCGCGGGCCGGTTCAATTTAATGACAGTGACCAATTCGGTGAAAAGTCCCAGCCATTTTCCTTCCTGTCCCGGCTTGAAGACCGGCGCGCGTGGCGAAAAAAAATTGTTTTTCACCCAGCGCCGCGCGACGGCTCCGTCAAAACCCACCCAGTGTTCGTCCCAGCCGGTTTCCGCATCAGGCCGGTAGCGGTGCCAGACTCCGGGAAATAAAAAAATTACCTGGCCCGCCTCGATTGGCTGTTTGGCGCTCGGTCGCGATTCAAACAAGCCGCGCCCGTGTGAAATATAAACCAGCGCGTGCGTGTCCAGCATCCGGCCTTGGGTCCAGTCAAAATTGTAACCTTTTGGATGCCCCACCGCCGGGTAAGCTTCTCCCGGTAAACTTCGCAACTCACCGGCCGTGGTGACATGCCAGCCCCATTTCCGGTCGCGCGCACTGGCGGGAAAATAACGGGAAAAACTTTTGTGGCGGGCGGGCGAGGGCATTCGTTCCTCATCAATATGTTGCACCCGGGTTGCTCAGGTCAAATGTGAAAGTTATTGCAAACGAATTAGGCGGGCAGTCAAAAGCCGTAGATGAGCATCAAAAGATGGCCGATGATAAAAATCAGGATCCCACTCCAAAGAATCGCTCCGATCGCCGCGCAAACTACGCCCCAAATCCGGTAAGGTTTGGCCGCATTCCAAAAATATTTTTCCTGTTTGCGAACGCGACCGGAAATCCACAAGGCGCTGATCGCATAAGGCAAGCCCAGCACCGGCACCAATCCCAACAGCCCAAATACAAAGCAGCGCAACGAGCCTTTGAGCATCTTGATTTTAACTTCAGAAATGGTGGCGACGCCTTTCATTTTTTATTTTGATTGCAAATTCGTGCCGGAAACGGTGTTGGTCTGTGAACCATTTAATCGTTTGATCTGCTGTTGTTCCAAAAACTTTGTCTCGCGACGCAAGTGGATCAGCGCGCGCGCTTCGGCCATGACCAGAATCATCATGATGGCCAGCAAGGCGATGAAAACAACGGTGGCCATTCCGCTTTCGCTGCTTTTAACAAAATGTGGGCGTTGGATTTTCATGGCGCAATTTTTGTGACGGCTTCAAACGTGAACAGCAGTGGCAGATGATTTTCTTTGCGGCGTTGCGTCAATTCCAATTCCCAGCGCCAAGCGTGGACGCCATCTCGGTCGTCGGCTTTCATCTGCGACGTTTTTACTTTTGCGAGCAGCAGGCGGAAATTATTTTGCGCCGGAATTTCTCGGCGTAATTCGCTGGATTCAAAGCGATAGACGATTTCATTTCCATTTTCGGGAATGCGAATGATTTCATTCGTCGCCGTGGTCTCGACAGAAATTTTTCCCGTCGCGGCGCGCACGTCCGCACGCCAGTCTTCGCCCGCCCGCAAAGCGGATTCAATATCGTCCGTCGCATAAATGATTGCCTTCGTGTGATCCCAGCAAAAATAAAAGGCTGCGCCGCCGATGTTCATCAAAATGGCGAACACGGCGATATAGACGAGGCATTCGATCAGCGAAATGCCGCGCTCGCGCGAACGGGAAATGTTGGTTCGCAATTTCATTGAATCGTGGTTTCGCGGACGACCGCGCCGAGCCCGTGTTTTTCATCCGGCAGCCATTCGAACCGCAGATGATTTCCGTTTTTGGTCAGTTGAAAATGACCGGGCGGAAGCTGCGCAGCAGCGGCAGCGTGGACGGAATAATTTTGTGAGCCGTCGGGCAGATTTTTTGCCTCACCGGCGGCGAGGATTTCCATTTCGCCATCCACAAGCTCATTAATGACGCTGTGAAAATATTCGATCTTCAAAACTTGCCGTTCGCGCGCGAAAGAAAAACCGAGCGGCACGATGGCGATGGCCAAAATCGCCAGCGCCACAACAAGATCAATTTGCAGAAAGCCGCGCCGCCGTTGAAGTTCAAGCTTTAGCTTGCGGCGACGGCGAGAAAACAAGCTGAAGCTTGAACTCCAACTGTTCGTGACCTGATTGCTTGAATGGATTTTAATTTTCATGTCGCATCCAAAGTTGCGTTCAAAATCATGACCAACATGCCGAACATCGCGGTGGCGATGAGCGCGACCACCAAGCCGTTCAAAATCACCAGTCCGCTCGTGACGGTGTGGGCGGCGGTTTCTTCCTGTTGAAATGCCTTTGCGTCGAGCGCTTCGTGCCAGCCGCGCAGCGCAGCTAGAAATCCGCCATTTGCGTGAGATGCGTTGGTGAGCCGCCAATGAAATTCACCGCTGTCATCGAATGCGCGGACGGCTTCATCAAGTTTGACGCCTTTTTCCAACGCCGCGATGACGCGTGCGGCGCGGTGGCGACAGATTTCATTCGCGGTGGAATTTCCCGCGAGGCGGACGGCTTCGGCTTCCGGCACGCCACCGTCAAGCAACACGGCGAGCATGGCGGAAAAAGTGCGTTGCAATTTTTTTTGCTTCCACGGAACGCGCCACGCAATCCAATCAATGATCGGAAAACCGCGAAATTGAAAATAGCGGATGAAACCCGGTCCACCGATGTAAATCATCGCGCTCATCGCCAGCAGGAAAAATAAAATCATTTCAAAAATAATCAAAACGTGCGCGTCGTTGAGCCCAAAAACAAAACTCGTGAACGGCCAAATTTTAGCGCCCATGCCAGCGGCGACATCTTTGAATTTTGGGATGATGAACACTGACAACAAGCTGATTAATAGGCACGCAATCGGCGCGAACAACATCAGGATCGCAACCATGTAGTGCATCGTCGTGCGGACGGTGTCAGGTGCGACACGCAGGACTTCGCGGCAAGCGGGCAGGACTTTTTTCAAATCGCCGAGTTGTTCGCCGGCGCGAAGAATGGCGGTGACTTGCGGCGGCAGAAAGCCCGGCGTTTTTTCCAGCGCGACGCCGAGCCGGTCGCCGGATTCGATGTGCGCCGCCACTAAATAAAAATGAACACCGATGGCGCGGTCGTGATTTTCCGCCGCCGAGAGGATGGCTTGTTCCACGGATTGTCCGCGCTGAAGAACCGTTTCCAGCAGATCGAGGAAAAACAATGCGCGGTCGCGGCGACGCATCGGCAATGAAAGCAGGAAATGCAGAAGCACCGAGAACACGCCGCCTGGTAATAAAATCAAAATCGAATACCAGAACATGCCGGCTAAAAATTGTAGAAAATTAGTCATTGAATTTTGCGCTTCAGATTCAACGTCAGCTCATATTGCTTACCATTTGAATCATTGGTAAAAACATGCAGATAACCAAAAAGCCCTGCGAAATGACGACAGCGCCCAGAAACAAAGACGCGATCGGCAGCACCGAAAAAAGCGCGACCTCGGTGCGATAAATGGCGCGTGAATGATAAATTTCGGCGGCACGATTGAAACCGGCAATCATATCTTCGCCCGCACTGGCTACAATCCAGACGAACATTGGCGGAATAATTTCATTAGTAGCGGCGATTTCAGAAAATTTTGTTTTTCCGACGGCTAGATTTTTCCGCCATTGCTGCAAATCAGCTGCAGCCGTTTTACTGGTTTCAAGTTGTTCTACCAAACCGATGGCATCCGGCAAATTGACGCCGCTTTTCAACAGCAATGTCAGCGATGAGGCAATACGCGAGATGGTTGCCTCTTTGAACGCAGGCAGTCGCCAGAGAAATTTCCCGCGCATGGCTGGCACAAAGACAACCGCCACCAACCCAAGAAACAATAAGCCAAGAACGATGGGAAATGCCCAAATATCTTGCAAAGTTTGAAAAGCAAATAGCGTAGCACCCGGAAGCATCATTCCCATGCCGGAATAAACATCTTTGAAACCAGGGCCGATAACGCAGCCCCAAGCAAAAGCCAGCAGCAGTGAAATTGAAAACGCAACGAACATTACGATGAGCGGATAAGTCATCATGCTTTTAAGTCGCGTCCAAACGCTGTTCTGCCGTTGAAAATAATCCGCGAGCATCGTGAGCGCGCCGGGCAGGTCGTTGCTTTTGACGCCGACCAAAATCATGCGTTTGTAAAGTTCGGGCAATTGGCGCGGCGCGAGCGCGTCGGACATCGGCGTGCCTTTGGCGAGATCGGCTTCGAGCGCTTGCAATTCGTCGCGCAATTGGCCGCGGCGCATTTCTTGGCAGAGCCGTTGCAGCGCGCCTTCGAGCGGAATGCCGTCGCGCAGCATCGCCGCAAGCTGCTGGTTGAAAAAGGCAAATTCGTCGTATTTCATGAAATTGGATTGGTGGGGCGAGCGTCCTCGCGAGCCGGAGCGTCATTCAAACCCGGCTCGTCAGGAGCCTCGCCCCACCGTGATTTGTTTGAAAAAAATTTCATAAACCAAAAATCCGTTTGAATTCCGTTTCATTCGTCACGCCTAAATTCACCAGCGAACGCGCGGCAACGTCCAAAGTTTGCGTCGGCGCAAGCGCGGCGGAATCGCCGCGCCGGATTTTTTCGCGGACGTTTTCGTCCATGCGTAAGGATTCAACCAACGGCAAGCGGCCTTGATAACCGGTTTGCAAACACGTTTCGCAACCGGCACCGGCGCACGCGGAACAAACTTTGCGCATCAGTCGCTGGTTCAAGACGAGTTCGACCGCGCTGGCGACGGCGGAACGGTCGGCGCACATCGCGAGCAGGCGTTCAAACACGCCGCGACACGAACCGGCGTGCAGCGTGGAAATCACGAGATGACCGGTAAGACCGGCACGGATGGCGAGTTGCGCAGTGGCTTCGTCGCGGATCTCGCCGAGAATCAAAACCTGCGGATCTTGCCGCAGTAGATGCCGCGCGGCGCGCGCGAAATCGAGGCCGATGACCTCGTTGATTTCCGTTTGCATCGTGCCGGGAATGATCTGCTCGACCGGATCTTCGACGGTGATGATGTGGCGTCCGCCAAGTTCGGCAAGATGGCGCAGGCACGCGTAAATCGTCGTCGTTTTGCCGCTGCCCGCCGGACCGGTGAGCAGCAGCAATCCGCTCGTTTGCAAAAGAAATTTTTCCAATTCAACGCGCGCGCTTTCGGAAAATTCCAATTCGTTCAACGCTTTGATCGAAGTGGAATTGAACAGGCGCAGGACAATTTTTTCGCCGGTCACAGTTGGATACGTCGCAACGCGAATGTCATTTTTGCATTTCAGTTCGTCACGCGAAATGCGTCCGTCTTGCGGCAGTGATTCCTGATAGGTTTTCAATCGTGCGAGAAATTTGATGCGGCCGAAAATACGCTCTGCGATTTCAGCGGGCAATTCGCTGCCGGGCACGATCAAGCCGTCGAGACGAAAACCGACTTCGGCGGATTTGCCGCGCATTTGCAGATGAACGTCGCTCGCACCCGTGCGTTCGGCGAGGCGGATGAGATTTTCCAAAATCTCCGGCGCGGACGTTTCCGAAACTTTTCCGCCGCTGTTTTTTTGAATGATTTCGGATGACATAAAAATTTTGCGCGAAATTATTCTTTGTCCGCGACGAGATAGTGCATCCCATGTTCGTCCTGCATCAAAATGCGCAGATGCGTCGGAAACTGCGCGAGCTCCTTGCGAAATTGACGTTCCTGTTTGAAGGCTTGCTTGACCGGTTCGCTCTGCGCGAGCCAAAGTCCAAACGCGATGCCGGCGGCAAATCCGCCCGTCCAGATCAAGCGCGGCAACCAAACTTTTCGCGGCGGCGCGATGACGGCGCGGCGGCGCAAATTGATCCGCACCTGCGCTGGAAAATTTTCCCAATATTCTTCCGCGCGTTCCGGCACGGGAATTTTTTTCAACTTTGATTCCAGTTCAAAATCGTTCATGGCTCAATTCCCCTTTCCAGCCATTGTTTTAATTTTCGTTTCGCCGTGAACACGCGCCACGAAATCGTCGTTTCCGAGCAGCCGGAAATTTGCGCAGCTTCGGCGTGATTGAAACCGTCGTAAACGGTCAGCACGATTGCGGCGCGCTGTTTCGCGGGTAGGCGCAGCAAAGCGGATTGTAATTGCTGGTTCATTTGATTTTCCGGTGAAGCATTTTCGCCATGCGCGTGCGTGGCCGAAAGTTCTTCGCCACAATTGACATGAAGTTGAAACCGGCGCGCTTCGCTTTGCCGCCAGTTCAAGCAAGTGTTGAACGCGATGCGATACAGCCACGTAGAAAATTTCGCCGAGCCGCGAAACGTGCCGATCTGTTCGTAGGCGCGGATGAACGTCTCTTGCGCGAGGTCTTCCGCGTCCGCGAGCGAGCCGGTCATCCGAAATGTCAGCGAATGGATCATGCGTTGATGATTGCGTATCAGCGTTTCAAAAGCCGCCGGGTCGCCGTTCTGGCTTTGCAACACCAAGTCATAATCTGTGTCGCCCATGCGGATTTCGTTTAACCCATCTGACAAACGCGGGCGTGCAATCCTTTGAATTATTTTTTCGCCGACCGTGGAAGAAATCGAAGTGACACCGCCGCCGTGCAAGTTTGGCAAGGCAACAGTGTTCATTTTTGGAAAATAATTTTAACCACGGATGGACACGGATAAACACGGATGGGGCGAAACGCAGAGGCGCAGAGAACGCAAAGAAGCGCAGAGATAATTTTTCACTTTACGTTGCTCCGCGTTCTCTGCGCCTCTGCGTTTTGTTTTCTTCTTATCCGTGTCCATCTGTGTTTATCCGTGGTTGATAAAATAAAAATGGGTTCGTTCTAAAACCTCTGACAAATGTGCCGGCAAAATCCTTTGAACTTTTTTAGGATTTTTCAACTTCAAGCGGCCAACGCAAACCTAGCCGCGCGTAAATCGTAAATTCAAAAATAGTCCGGCGCGTTGCCGGCTTTCCATTTGATGTTGCAGCCGATGCTGGGAATTTGTTTTTCAGCAACGGATTTTCCGGTGAGCAATGCGTCAAGCGCGGCGCGCAGGTCGGTTCCGGTCACGGGAATGCCGTTGTTTGGACGGCTGGCGTCGAATTGGCCGCGATAGACGAGCTTTTGATTTTTATCGAACAGGAAAATGTCCGGCGTGCAGGCGGCGCGATAATTTTTGGCGATGGCCTGCGTAAGCTCTCTTTTAGCGGAGACCCTGTATACAGTAATTTTGCTATAGAAAAAATTGACAAAACGAACGGCTTAAAAAGCCAGAACATTCAATCCATTTTCCAGGAGTCGGAAGGAAACATGTGGTTTGGCACATATGG
>JAMFSG010000121.1 GCA_026225155.1 Verrucomicrobiota bacterium | reverse complement strand
GGGAAATTTGAACGGAAGCCAACGAAGGAAACAAAGAACTGAATGCAAACGAGAGACAGAAAATGATTTTCTTAGTTCTCTTTGTTCGCTTCTGTAAAATCAAATTCAGATCCGTTTCTCGTCCGCGTCCAGATAATCCACGAACGTCTTGATCTCGTCGCGATGGGAAATTCCCGATTGCTCCTTGCGCCAGCGCAACCGCTCGGCCGATTCGTCATCGCCGGTTTGCGGCTTGCTTAAAATTTCATTCCAATGCGCCTGTTTTTCCGCCGCCGATTTTTTGACGTGTTTGTGAACCCAGTCGCAAACTTCGCCGTCGGTGATTGAATTTTTAACGACTTCAATCATCTGGTCGTGCGTGACACCGGCATGTCTCAGCCATGCGCCGTCAAAGCCTTTGCCGAAATTTTCGGTGTAATCGGAATGTAATTTGCCCGCGAGATGCAGCCGGATTTTATCAATGTAACGCGGCAGATAACGCCAGCCGTCCATTGTTTCGCGCGCACTGCGCGGATAAATGATTTCACTCATGGCAAATTTCAGTTTTGCGGTTTCGGCAAATAGGGCCGCACGCGTTCGACCAATAATTTGTAACCATCGGCGTTAAAATGCAGGCCGTCCGGGCGAAAAAGTTCCGGACGCGGTTTGCCGTTGGCGCCGATCACCATGTCTGATGTTTCAATGTATTTCACATATGGCGTCTGGCTCGCAAATTCTTTCACGGAATCATTCAGGATTTTTTCCTTATCGCGATTGTTCCAGCGCAAGACAGTCGGATTCCAGCCGATGAAAAAAATCTGCGCGTCCGGTAATTTGGAATGCACGAGCGCGACAAAATCTTTGAAATTTTGGAATACGGCTTCCGACGGTTTGCCGGCGGCGATGTCGTTGCCGCCTGCGCGGAAGAAAATAGTTTTCGGCGCATACGGAAAAAGAATCCGGTCGGCAAAATGCGTCGAATCCAAAATTTCCGAACCGCCGAAACCGCGATTGATGACCGGCTCGCCCGGAAAATCCTGCGCCAGCGTCGTCCAAAAACGGATGGTCGAGGAACCGATGAAAAGGATCGCGTGTTGCGGCGGCGGATTTGTCCGGTCTTTAGCCTCGAACGCGGAGATTTCTTTTTCCCACTGCGCAAAATTATGTTTGGGTTCGTCGCAAAAAACTTTTTGCGCGGGCGCAAGAATCAGAAATCCGATCAGCGAAAGCAAAATAGTGGAGTTCATAAAATGATTATAGATTTCCAAAAAAATGTCGCAACAGGTTTGAGTCGCGAAATTTCAAATGGTTGTCACGGGTAATTTTCTGGAGCATTCTGATTTCATGAAATCGCAGGGCAAATTTGATTTTGATGTCGCCATCATCGGCGGCGGCAGCGGCGGTTACGCAGCGGCGCGGACGGCGGCGGCGGCAAAATTAAAAACGGTCGTCATCGAAGGCGGCGAAGAGGTTGGCGGACTTTGCATCCTGCGCGGTTGCATGCCGACGAAAGCGTTGCTTTACGCCGCCGAAGTCAAACATCTTGCCGAGCACGCCGAAACATGGGGCGTGCGCGCGGGAAAAGTTTCTTTTGATTTCGCCAAAGTCATGGCGCGAAAAAATCTGATGATCAAGGATTTCGCCGATCATCGCGTGCAGCAGTTGAACGCTAGAAAATTCAAATTCATCCGCGCGAACGCAAAATTTCTTGATGCGCATATCGTTCAATTGGACAACGGGAAAAAGCTGACCGCAAAAAATTTTGTCATCGCGACGGGATCCCGCGTTGCGCCATCACCGTTGCCGCAATTGGATGAAGTCGGTTATCTGACGAGCGATGACGCGGTGGGGCTGAAGAAATTGCCGAAGTCGCTGATCATTCTCGGCGGCGGCGCGATCGCGTGCGAGTTCGCGCAATTTTTCGCACGCTTTGGTGTTGAGGTTATTTTGATCCAACGCGGCAAAAAACTTTTGAAAGAATTTGATGATGATGCCGGAACGGAAATCGAAAAAGTTTTCCGGCGCGAAGGAATCCGGATTTTTGCCGACACAAAATTGGTGGATGCCAAGCGCAAAGGAAAATTAAAATCCGTTTCGTTCGAGCAAAACGGAAAAACGATTTCCGTTTCGGCGGAAGAAATTTTGTTCGCACTAGGCCGGCAACCAAACACGAGTTCGCTCGGTTTGGAAAACGCGGGCGTGAAAATGGAAAACGGTCGCATTTTGTCGAATTCCAAAATGCGGACAAGCGCGCCGCATATTTTTGCGGCGGGCGATTGCACCGGGCCACATGAAATCGTTCACATCGCGATCCATCAAGGCGAAGTGGCCGGGCACAATATCGCGAACCCAAAATTGCGCGATACGGATTATCGCTTGTTGCTGTCAGTCGTTTTCACCGATCCGCAAGTGGCGTCGGTCGGCTTGACGGAAAAAGTTGCGCGCGAAAATAAAATTCCTTTCATCACCGCAAGTTATCCGTTCAACGATCATGGCAAATCGCTGATCATGGAAGCGAAGGATGGTTTTGTGAAGTTACTCGCGAATCCGAAAACGGGCGAGATCATCGGCGGCAGTTGCGTCGGACCGGTCGGCGGCGAATTGATACATATTATTGTCGCGGCGATGGCAAAGCGCATGACGGTGAAAGAACTCGCCGCGATGCCGCATTATCATCCGACGCTCGCGGAAATCTGGACGTATCCGGCGGAAGAATTGGCGGAGAAAATTTATTAGTTCAACGGCTTTTTTGCGTGACGGGAAATGCGCCAGTTGATGAAGAACGGAATAATCCACAGCAACATAAGCCAAAGCCAGTGGATGTTGATGAATTGAGCGCATTCATGAAATGGATTTGATTCGATGAATTGTTTGGCCTGATCGTTATTGGCTTGTTTCGCAAAAGCGAAACGACCGAGCGCAAAATCATGCGCCAGCGCGAAATCTCCCGCCGCCGCGCGCCACGCCAGCGTCACGCAACCGCCGAACGCCTGCCAGCCCGCAATCAGCACACCGCCAAATATTGCCCAGACGCCAAGGGCGATGCCGCCGACTACAAAAATTCCCACCGACAAACCGCCGAGCGACACCACGCCGACGGACAGGCTGCCGAGGCTCACCGGCGCGATGGCCAGCGTGCCGCACGCAAATAATCCGCCGACTGCGGAATTGCCCACGGCAATCCACGCTTTCACCGGTGTATTCAAAATGGCAAAACGGTCGCCGATGCGGATGTGGATGATCGGCAGACCAAGCAGTTTGAACCGGCTGCGATATTCCCACGCTGGTTTTGGAATAATGTCCGCGTGTTCCTGCGCCAGAACTTTGGCATAATATATTTTAGTTTTCCGGCGCGAATTCAGGATGAGCACAAACATTATCGGCAGATAAATCAAAACCAACCCCGTGGCGAAAACGCCGGTCAAATAAGAACGGTCACTTTGATTGCGCGACAGCCAAAGCACAATCGCGGTAAACGGAATGAACAAGGCCAGGGTGAACGCTGCGGTTTTTCCAAAAAATGATTTTATGTGGCCGCGTTCTTCGTCTGACTTCGCGCCGGACAACGCGGCGCGATAGCCGAGATAATTGGGCAGGACGACAATCAGTGGGCCAAGCAGCGCGCCAAACAAGCTCATCGCGCCGGCGGTTTTGGCGGTCGCGCCGCTTTTCACAATCGCGCCCGTCGTGGCGGCTTTGGCGGAAAATGTCAGCGCTGGCAACGATGCTAAAACGGCGATGGTGAAAACTTTTCCGGGATTCGTGCGTTCCAGTGCGCCTTCGACGAAGGCCAAAACTTGCTCCTGCAATAATTTTCGCCCGCGCGAAAGGCGTTGCTTCACGGCGTCTTCGGTCAAATCCAGACTGGCGGCGACGGTTTCGATGGATTGGTGCTCGCGATAAAAAAGCACGAGCGGTTCGCGATAAATTTCCGGGATGCGTTCGAGCGAGCGCCACAAAATTTGTTCTTCTTCCTTGCTGATCGTGTGTTCGACGGGCAACGGTTCGGGCGAATGCGATTCGGAAATTTCTTCCAGCGGTTCGGCTTGATGATTGGGCTCGCGGCCTTCGCGGCGGAGAAAATTATTGATGCGGTTGCGCGCGATGCCACAAAGCCAAGCGCGAAGTTTATCGCGTTCGCGCAGATGGTTCAGCCGTTTCCACGCGGTGATGAAAGTTTCTTGCGCCAAATCTTCGCTTTGGCCGAGGCTGCCGGTCGCGCTGTAAGCGAGCGAGCAGATGAGTGATTGGTAGCGCGAAACAATCTGGCCGAAGGCGTCGCAATTGCCGGATAAAGTGGCGCCGACCAACTCGGCATCGGTTTGCAGGGCGACGGACATCGTGGTAGTCATCATAACGTCGCATAAGTGGCTGGAAAGCGCGAAGAGGTGACAGGAAATTTAGGATTTTTGATTGGCGATTTACGATTGAAGTAAAATCCAATAAAAAATTATGGGCAAAGCAACCTCTTTGCCCATTCAATTAAAACTGAAACTGAACAAAAGGAAACAAAGTGAACGATGAGCCTTTGTTGCCTTCTGTTGAAATTATTTGTCTTCGGGATTAATGAATTTGAAGGTCAACGCCGCGAGCGCGCCGCCGGCCAGATCGCCCACGAGATAAATCCACAGATTAGAAGTTTTTTCAATGTGCAGAACGGTGATGCCGGTGGCGATGGCGGGATTGAACGCGCCGCCCGAAATGCCGCCAAGCGCGAAGGCCATCACGACGACGGTGAAACCGATCGCGAGGCCGTAAAATGAATTGCCCGCCGTAGCTTTCGCCGTCGCGACGTTCAACACCGTGTAGCAAAGCGCGAACGTGCCGATGAATTCCGCGATGAGCGACGGAACCGTGTTGAGTTCATGCGGAGTCACGATATGCGGGGTCACGGCGGTGGGATCAATTTTCAGATAAGTCACGACATACGAAGCGGCGAAGGCACCGAGGATTTGCGAAATCCAATAGGGCACGACGTCTTTCGTCGCGCAACGTCCGCGCAGCCAGACAGCAAGCGTGACCGCAGGATTGTAATGTCCGCCGGAAACGTGGCCGCCCGCATACACCAAAATCATCAAGGTCGCGCCGATGGCGATCGGTGCCAAGGTTCCGGCACCCGGATCAATGACCACCATGCCGACGACGAGGACGAACAAGAACATGCCGAGGAATTCAACGAGATATTTTTTCATAAAATGACAGCTTCTAATTGGAAGAATTGTAATTCAGTCTGAAATTTTTGCGAATTTTTTCACGCAAAAAAGCGCTTGCGGAAATAGATCCGGAATGAATGGCTTTTAACCGATGGCCAAAAGTTCCACTTCAAAAATCAATGTCGCGTTGGGCGGGATGGCGCCGGGATAGCCGTCGCGACCGTAGGCGAGTTCCGGCGGAATGGTCATCTTCACTTTGTCGCCAACCTTCATCGCGGCGACGCCGAGATCCCAGCCGGCGATGACTTCGCCCGCGCCGAGCGTGAAGCTGAACGGGACGCCGTGATCTTTGGAACTGTCAAATTTTTTGCCGTCGAGAAAAGTGCCAGTGTAATGCACGCTGACGGTGTCGCCTTTTTTGGGAGCTACACCATTGCCGCTCGTGATTTTTTCGATCTTCAATTCAGTTTTTGCCATGCCGGATTTTCGCCGTGATAAATTGCCGCGTCAATAAACCTTTGAGCTGGAACAAAAATTTAACAGAAGCCAACAAAGGGAACGAAGAGTCTTTGTTGTCATCGTTGTTTTCTGCAAAAAATTTCCCGACGAAAAAATAACCCGTGCCTGTAATGGCTTTTTGTCTTAATTCGTCGCCATATTCGGGCGGAGAATTCTCGGCGTCGCGTGCGGGATGAGATTTGCCGGAACGATTGGCGGCGGCAGCGGCGGCCATTGCGGGACGTGCGCCACGAGGTCGCGCCACGTCTGGCGGTCGGCGGGGGACATCTGTGACCAATGCTCGGCGTTCTTCAAAAATTCCGCGCGCTCAGCGACGCTCATGCCGGCGAACTTTGCGTAGTTGCGCAGGCACTGCAACCGTTGCGGTGCCGGCAATTTGTCAAACGACTGCAAAGTTTTTTCCATTTGCGCGCGTTCGGCAACGGAAAGCGTGTTCAATGTTTTTTCTTTCTCGCCCGGCGTCAGTTCAAAAAACTGGTTGAACTGGTCGGAAATTTTTTGCCGTTCCGCACCCGGTAAATTATTTCCGGCCGAATTGCCCGGCGGTTCGATGCGCGCGAAATAGTGCAGCGCGTGGTCGTTCTCCAAAAATTCCTGTTTCAGCGGCGGCGGCAAAATATCCCATTGCGTCAGACGGTCTTGGGCGAGCGGACGCAAATCTTCCGGCACTTGCGCCAGCCGCTCGGCGCGGTTCGTCGGCGACATTTGCAGCAACGGCATGAGATACCAGCGCAATTCCGTCGCGCGCAGCCGCAACTCGCGTTCGTCAGGATCGAGCGTTTGATATTCGTGAACTTTCGCGAGGATGCGCGCGCGGATTTCCGGCGGACGGTTCGTCAAAAAATCCGCGCGATCTTTCGGCGACATCGCGAGCAAGTTCCGGAAAAAAGCCACCGGCGATGATATTTGCGGCGAAGGCGGCGGCGGAATCAGATTCGGCGGAACAGCGGAATTTTTTGGCGGCAACGGCAGATTTTGCGCGTGCGCGGAAAAAACCGCCGTCGCAGCGACCAGGCAAAAAATTGACTGGCGCAGCCGGATCATTGCAAGTTCAGCGCGAGCAATTCCTCGTCCGCGCGCGCCGGCTGGCTCATGCGCTGGATCGCGTCAAAATTATTCAGCGCGTCCACGCTCGGCAACGGCTGCGCCGCCGCGACCTGCGCGACATTTCTGGCGAGCAACGTGCGCTGTGAATTGATTTCGTAATGTTGAAAAGATATTCCTCCGAAAACCAAAACGGCGGCGGTAACAGCGATGCGCGGAAAAAGCGCGTGCCAGTTCCAACTAAAATTCCATCCGCGCGCGCGCCGCGTTTCTTCCAATTCAACCGCCGCCAAAACGCGCGCGGTGAAATTCGAGGCGACCGGCGCGTCGGGGATTTTGGCCAGCGATTCCGTCAGCCGCGCCTCCAGTTCCAAATCCGGCTGAGCGCGCAACGCGGCACGTTCCGTGTCGGTCAACGGTCGCCGCCAAAGCGATTCGCGCAAATCTGAAGGTTTATTTCCCATCGTTGAAAATTAAAAACCAGCGCGGAAACAAAGTTGCAAGAAATTTGCGCGGAAAAGTGGTAGGGATGGCGCGCTGCGCCGTCCGCGCCGGTTCGCGGCGCAACGAATGGGCAAGACGCATATCTTTTATCGCATTCGTTTCCGCCGCCTGACGCTTCGCTCGGCGGCGGGGACATCGCAGCGCGATGTCCCTACCATTGGACGGCGAGATTTCCGTCCCAGAATGCGCTCGCCGTTGCCGGAATTTTGCCATAAACTTTCCGGCTGAAAATGACCGCCAACGCGCCGGAAAAAATTGCCTCGCTGACCAATCGTCAGCGGTTTTTGGCCGCGTGCCGTTGCGAAGCGGTTGATCGCCCGCCGGTTTGGCTGATGCGCCAAGCCGGGCGCGCGTTGCCGGAATATCGCAAGCTGAAGGAAAAATATACTTTTCTGCAACTCGTCCAAACGCCCGAACTCGCTGCCGAAGTCACGTTGCAGCCCGTCCGCCGCTTCGGTTTTGACGCGGCAATTTTATTCAGCGACATCCTCACGATTCCCGAGGCGCTCGGCCAGCCGTATCGTTTCCGCGAAACCGGCGGCATCGAAATGGATTTTAAGATCCAATCCGCCGCCGACATCGAAAAACTTTCCGTCGAATGCGTCTGCGAAAAATTGAATTACGTTTCCAACGCGCTGAAAATTTTACGCACCGAACTCGGCGACCAAACCGCGCTCATCGGTTTCAGCGGTTCGCCGTGGACGCTCGCGACGTTCATGATGGAAGGCGGCAGCGCGGAAAAATACACACGGGCGAAAGCGTTGTTCGATGCCGACAAAAAAACTTTCTCGGCATTGATGGGAAAGCTGACCGCCGCGATCACTGCGTATTTGCAAATGCAAATCGCTTCTGGCGTGGATGCACTGCAAATTTTCGATAGCCACGGCGGACATTTGCCGGCAAATGAATTTCAAGAAGCCAGCGGACTTTGGATGAAGGAAATCATTTCCGCCATCGGAACGCCGAACTCCAGTTCGGCAAGTTTCAAAAAACCATCCGCGCGGGCCGATCAGGAGATCGGCGTTCCCATCATCGCCTTTTCACTCGGCACGCATGGAAATTGGGATGATCTCGCCGACCTCGGCGCAAATGTTTTAGGCATTGATTACAACGTGCGGATTGCCGAGGTCCGCAAAAAATTGCCCGCGCACATTGGCGTCCAAGGCAATCTTGAGCCATCGTTGTTGCTGACGACGCCGGAAAAAGTCGCGGCGGAAACGAGCAGAATTTTGGCTGAAATGCGCGGCGCGCGCGGACATATTTTTAATCTCGGCCACGGCGTGTTGCCGGAATCCAAAGTGGAAAATATCAGCGCACTGGTTGAAACCGTGAAAAATTTCAGATGAAGATTTGTCACACAGAGACAAAGAGAACACGGAGCAAAAAAAATCTCTGTAATCTCTGTGCCTCTGTGTGACTAAAATAATTTTGTGAGCCAACTAAGCGTCAATCTGGATTTGGTGAAAAAATATAACGTGGCCGGGCCGCGTTATACGAGCTATCCGCCCGCGACAAAATTCACCGAAGCCTTCACCGCGCCGCTGTTGACCGAAAAAATTGCCGCGAACAACCAGACCGAGCGCGATCTTTCGATCTATTTTCACATTCCTTTTTGTGAAACGCTCTGCTGGTTTTGCGGCTGCACGACGGTCATCACCAAAAATCACGGCGAGAGCAAACCGTATCTCGATTATCTCGAACGCGAAGTTGCGCAGATGGCCGCGCGGCTGAATCCGAAACGCAAGGTCGTCCAACTACATTGGGGCGGCGGCTCGCCGACGTTTTTGTCGCCGGACGAAATCCGCCGCCTCGGCGAAATCATCCGCAAACATTTTACGTTTTCCGACGACATCGAAGCGGGCGTGGAAATTGATCCGCGCCGGCTCACGCGCGAACACATCGCTGCGCTGCGCGAAATCGGATTCAACCGCGCGTCGCTCGGCGTGCAGGATTTTGAACCGAAAGTGCAGGAAGCGATTCATCGGATTCAGCCGCGCGACATGACGCAGCAAACTTTGGATTGGGCGCGCGAACTCGGTTTTGGCTCGGTCAATTTCGATCTGATTTACGGCTTGCCGTTTCAAACCGTCGAAACTTTTTCGCACACGCTCGACACGGTTTTGGAGATGTCGCCGGATCGCCTCGCGGTTTTCAGCTACGCGCATGTGCCGTGGATCAAGCCGGCGCAAAAAATTCTGGAGCAGAAAATTTTGCCGTCGCCGGAAGTGAAATTGGAGCTGCTGAAAATCGTCATCGAGCGGCTCACGGAAAATAATCGTTACGTTTACATCGGCATGGATCATTTCGCCAAACCGTCGGATGAAATGGTGACGGCGCAGCGCAACAAAACGTTGCAGCGGAATTTTCAAGGCTATAGCACGTGCGGCAATGCGGATATTTATTCGTTCGGCATGAGCGCGATCTCGCAGATTCCGGATGCGTATTGGCAGAACGAAAAAGAATTGTCGCACTATTTTTCCGCGCTCGACGCGCAAAAAATTCCGCTCGCGCGCGGCTACGTTTTGACGGACGAAGACAAAATCCGCCGCGAAACCATCATGCGCGTGATGTGCGATCTGTCGCTGGATTACGCCGCGATGTCGCAAAAGCTCGGCGTCAATTTTGCCGAACATTTTGCCAACGAACTCGCCGCGCTGAAATTTTTTGCCGACGACGGCTTGATCCGGTTTTCGCAAAACGGCCTGGAAGTCACGGATGCCGGACGTTTGTTCATCCGCAACATCGCGATGACTTTTGACAACACGTTGCCGCAAGCAGGCGAACAGAAACATTCGCGGACGATTTGATTTTACCGCACATGCAGGCTGATGATTTGATCTTGGCGGCCGCGAATTTATTTTTTTGCGCAACAAACCGGCGTTTGGCGCGGCATTACCGGAAAAGATTTGGCCGCT
>JAMFSG010000120.1 GCA_026225155.1 Verrucomicrobiota bacterium | reverse complement strand
GCGAGCGGCGATCTCACAGCGCGCAAACTGATTCCCGCGCTGTATCATCTCGCCAAGGACAAGCAATTGCCCGCCGCCTATCGCATCATCGGTTTTGCGCGGCGCGAAAAAACCGACGAAACCTGGCGCGAAGAATTGCGCACAGCATTGAATCAATTTTCGCGCACGAAACCGGTGGACGACAAACTCTGGGCGGAATTTTCCAAAAATATTTTTTACTGCTGCGGCGACATGACGGATTCCACGGCTTACACGAAGCTCGAACAAAAAATCAGTTCGTTCGGTGATCCGCAATTGCGGCAGAACCTGATTTTTTATCTCGCCACGCAGCCCAGCCAATTCGGCACGGTCGCGGAACAATTGCACAACGCCAAATTGTTGCAGAAAAAAAATGGCGACGCGGGCGCAGGCCGCATCATCGTCGAAAAACCGTTCGGCCACGATCTCGTGTCCGCGCAGGCGCTCAACAACGAACTCACGCGGTTCGCGCACGAACAGCAGGTTTTCCGCATTGACCATTATCTCGGCAAGGAAACGGTGCAGAACATTTTGATGTTCCGTTTTTCCAATTCCATTTTTGAACAGCTTTGGAACCGCAATTCCATTGATCACGTCCAGATCACGGTTTCCGAAAAACTCGGCGTCGGCGATCGCGGTGGTTATTACGAAGAAGCCGGCGCGATCCGCGACATGGTGCAAAACCACATGCTGCAAGTGCTTTCGCTCATCGCGATGGAACCGCCCGTTTCGCTCGAAGCCGAAGCGGTGCGCGATGAAAAAGTGAAATTGCTCAAATCCATCCGCCCGCTCACGCCCGAAAATGTCGCGAAACAAGTCGTGCGCGGACAATATTTCGCCGGCTCGATTGACGGCCAGCCGCGCCCAGGTTATCGCCAGGAAACCAAGGTGAATCCGAATTCCAATGTCGAAACGTTTGTCGCGTTGAAATTGCTCATTGATAACTGGCGCTGGAGCGGCGTGCCATTTTATTTGCGCACCGGAAAAAACTTGCCGCTGAGCGCGAGCGAAGTGCGGATTCAATTTCGCCCGACGCCGAATGTTTTATTCGCCGCGCAATGCGGTTCGCATCTAGACGCGAACGCGCTCACGTTACGTTTGCAGCCGAACGAAGGCATCACGCTACATTTCAACGGCAAAGTTCCCGGCATGAGTCTCGGCGTGCGCCCGGTGCGCATGCACTTCAGCTACGACGCCGAATTCGGCGCTTACACGCCCGAAGCTTACGAACGTCTCTTGCTCGAAGCGATTGAAGGCGATGCGACGCTTTTCATACGCCGCGACGAAGTCGAAACCGCATGGCAAATCGTGGACGCCATCCGCGCCGGCTGGCAAAATAAACCGCTGACGAACCGCGAATTTTACGCCGCCGGCACGTGGGGTCCGATCGCCGCCGACGATCTGCTCGCCCAAAGCGGCCACGAATGGCACGAGCCGCAGGTGATAAAATAAATCAATTCTATGAAAACATTTTTCTCAACAATTTTTATTTTTGTAAATTGCCTTTGTTTCGCCGGTTCGGTAATTGAGCCAATAACAATTGGCGATTGGTCTGAACCAACGAACGGTTTGCGCGGGAGATTACTTTTTTCTGAAGACGCCAAGTTTTACGGCACGGAGATGGCAACGGTTTATTTGGAGCTTCAGAATGTTGCCAACGTAGGCAATCCAATGGAAATTTACTTCGATACGATTCACTCCCCTCTGCATTTTGAATTGAAAAATGTCTCCGGC
>JAMFSG010000119.1 GCA_026225155.1 Verrucomicrobiota bacterium | reverse complement strand
TCAAAATCATCGTCACGTTGGTGCCGCCATTATCGAGCGTGATGTCGGTGACGGTGCCGACTTGCACACCCGCGAGCAATACGCCCGCGCGCGGCTTGATGCCGCCGACGTTGGCCGCATGCAGGTGCAATTCGTAAGTGCCGCGAAATAAACTTGAGCCTTTGCTGAACTGGATGAGCAGCACGGCGAGCAGCGCGAGGCCGATAAAAACGAACAGCCCGACTTTGGTTTCCAAGCGTCTATTTTCCATGACTTGATAAAAGGTTAAAATTGAACTTCCTGCGGATCGGCCACGCCGTCAATGAATTGCCGCACGATCGGGTCTTGCGAGGCGAACAGCGATTCCGGCGTGCAGTTCGCGTAAATTTTTTTATCGTGCAACATCAGCACATGGGTGCCGACGCGGCTGGCGCTGCGCATGTCGTGCGTCACGACGACGCTGGTCACTTTCAAATGGTCGCGCACGCGGATGATCAACTTGTCAATGCTGTCGGACACGATCGGATCCAAGCCGGTCGTCGGCTCATCATAAAGCAATATTTGCGGCTGATAAATGATTGCGCGCGCCAGCCCGACGCGTTTGCGCATGCCGCCGGAAAGTTCCGCCGGATTTTTATTTTGCGTGCCCGGCAAATCTACCAGCTCTAGCGCGAAGGCGACGCGCTTGGCGATTTCGCCTTCCGTCATTTTTTTTTGCCGACGGAATGCGAACGCCACATTTTCCGCGACCGTCATCGAGTCAAACAGAGCCGCGCCTTGGAAAACCATGCCGAATTTTCCGCGCACGCGCAGCAACTGGCGTTCGTTCATGCCCACGATATTTTCGTCGTCAATCAGCACCGCGCCGGAATCCGGCTGCAACAGGCCAATGATGTGTTTCAACAAAACGCTTTTGCCGCCGCCGCTGCGCCCGATGATGACGACGGATTCGCCGTGCTCGATCTGAAAGCTCACGCCGTCCAAAATCGGCTGCGCGCCAAAACTTTTTTTCAAATCGCGCACTTCAATCATAAATCAAGGATGACGCAGAGTTGTTCCAGCGCCATCGTCAGGAAAAAATTCGCGATGAGAATCGTGATGGAAGCATAGACCACGGCTTCCGTCGTCGCGCGGCCGACGCCTTCCGCGCCGACTTTACACGACAGGCCTTTGTAACAGCCGATCAGCGCGATGATGCCGCCGTAAATGACGGACTTGGTCAACCCGATCATCACGTCCGAATCGTGCGAATATTTCAGCATGTTCCACCACGCGTAAGTCGGTTCGATGCCGAGCAGATAAACGCCGACGAAATAACTCGCGCCGATGCCGATGCTCATGGATTCGATCGTCAGCAGCGGCAGCGCGATGTTCGCCGCGATCAAGCGTGGAACGACGAGATAATCAATCGGATGCGTGGCCAAAGTCCGCAGCGCATCAATCTGTTCCGTCACGCGCATCGTGCCGAGTTCCGCCGCGATGGCCGCGCCGACGCGGCCCGCCACCATCAACGCCGTCAGCACCGGACCGAGTTCGCTGCACATCGAAACGCTCACGACCGCGAGCGTCGCCGTGTCCATCTTGATCTTGTGGAATTGAAAATAAGTTTGCGCCGCCAAAACCATGCCGGTGAACGCGCCGGTCACGAGCACGACAGATTGAGATTTGATGCCGATGAAATAAATCTGATACAGCAGATCGCGCCACGCGACCTTGAAAGTGAGGCACGACGCGATCGCATCGCGCGTCAATAACGTGATTCGCCCCAGCCCGCCAAGCCAGTCCGCAATCCATTCTCTGCCCAAAAAATTCATGGCGGTGCAGATTAGCAGAGCGAATCCGCGAAAGCCAAGATTTTGGTTTGAAGTTTTGCCTTCAGCAGTTAGGCAGGAGGTAGGGACATCGCGCTGCAATGTCCCCGTCGCCGGGCACAACGTCAGGCGACGGAACCGAACGTCGTTGCGTGAACGTCCTGCTTATCCGTTGCGCCGCGACCCGGCGCGGACGGCGCAGCGCGCCATCCCTACCTTTACGGCGCGGTGATCTGGAAAATTTTTCCGCCCTGCAGCAAAACGTAAAGTTCGCCGTCACCATCTTCGGCGAAGCTGGTGATGCCGTCCGGTTGCCGAAACAATTGCCCATGCGCAGTGACTTTCTTCGCGTCATAATCGTAGCGCAAACCATAAAGCGTGCCTGGGCTGTAATCGGCATAAATATAAATTCCATCCAGTGTTGGAAACTGTTTGCCACGATAAACGTAGCCGCCGATCACGCAGTTGCCGGTCGGATGGTCGGGAAACAATCCTTGCGATTGCAAATCTTTGCGGTGCGAATATTCGATGACCGGTTCGATATATTGCGCGCCTTCCGGTCCGGGTTTGAAATGATGCGTGCCTTCGCGGACGCTCCAGCCGTAATTGCCGCCTTTGGTGATGATGTCCACTTCTTCCCACAAATCCTGGCCGACATCGCCCGCCCAAAGCGCGCCGGTCTGACGGTCAAAACTGTAACGCCATGGATTGCGCAGACCGTAAGCGTAAATTTCATGCCGCGCGCCGAGGCCGCCCATTTCCGGTTCGTTCACGAACGGATTGTCGGACGGAAAACCGTATTCCAATTTGCGCGTATGGTCGCGATTGCCGACCGTCGCGCGTGAGTTCACATCCAAGCGCAACATTTTCGCCAGCAACGTCGCCGTATTTTGACCGCTGCCGAACGGATCATTGCCTGCGCCGCCGTCGCCGAGGCCAAGATATAAATATCCATCAGGACCAAATGCGAGTTCGCCACCTTTGTGATTTGAAAACGGTTGCTGCACTTGGAACAAAATGCGTTCGGAACCTAAATCAGTTTTGTCGGGATCGCTGGCGGAAACTTTGAATTCGCTGATGACGCTGCGGAACGGATAATTCTGCGGCTGCG
>JAMFSG010000118.1 GCA_026225155.1 Verrucomicrobiota bacterium | reverse complement strand
TTCGGAAGGATGATTGATCTTGCGCGTCCAGCTCATGTCGGAAACGTGGATCATGCCGTCAATGCCCTCTTCCAATTCAACAAACGCACCATAGCTGGTGAGATTGCGAACCTGGCCTTTGACTTTCTGGCCGACGGTGTATTTCGCCGCGGAGCTGTCCCACGGATTGGAGTCCAACTGGCGCACGCCGAGGGAAATTTTCTGTTCTTCGCGGTTGATGCCGATAACCACCGCTTCGATTTCCTGATCCTGCTTGAGCACGTCGCCGGGTTTGGCGATGCGTTTGGTCCAGGACAGTTCCGTGACGTGAACGAGACCTTCCACGCCGGGTTCGAGTTGCACAAACGCGCCGTAAGGCACGAGGCTGACGACCTTGCCCTTGACCTTCTGGCCGACGGGAAATTTCGCTTCGATGTTGTCCCACGGATTCGTCATCTTCTGCTTGAGGCCGAGGCTGACGCGTTCTTTTTCCTTGTTCACGTCCAGCACGACGACGTCGAGTTCCTGGCCGACTTTCAAAATTTCGGAAGGATGCGTCAAACGGCCCCAGCTCATGTCCGTGATGTGGAGCAAACCGTCCAGGCCGTTCAAATCAATGAACGCGCCGAAATCAGTGATGTTCTTGACCGTGCCTTTGCGAATGTCGCCCGGCGTCATTTCGGAGAGCAACTTGCCGCGTTTTTCATTGCGTTCGGCTTCGATCAATTCGCGGCGCGACAGCACGATGTTCTGACGTTCCTGATTGATTTTGACGACCTTGAATTCGTAAGTGTTGCCGACGAAACCCGCCAAATTTTTCGGCGTGATGACGTCAATCTGCGACGACGGCAAAAACGCCTCGACGCCGACATTGACGACCAAGCCGCCTTTGACGATGGATTTGACCTTGCCGGAAATGATCCCGCCTTCGTTGCAGATCGTAAGGATTTTGTCCCAGTTTTTTTTGAACTCCGCCTTTTCGTGCGACAAGACGACCGTGCCGTCTTTGTTCTCAAGTTTTTCGATGAGGACGTCAATCTCGTCGCCGACTTTGACGGACTTAAGATCGATAAATTCGTTGCCGGGGATGACACCTTCGCTTTTGTAGCCGATGTCCACGAGAACTTCGTTTTTACGGACTTCGATGACGGTGCCTTTGACGATTTCGCCTTGAGTCACGAGCGACTTGCCGCTCTGCTTCATGGCTTCTTCCATTGTGAGCATAACTTTACTGTTTTGAACTGACGGGAGGCTTTTCGTTCCGATGGGAACTTGAAGACTCCATTGCCTAACTACCGACGCTGCGACTGGCAACGGAGGTTAAAGGTTAGGTTATTGGTTAACGGTTTTTTCTCAGCCTCAATGAACATCCGCACACGCGGCGTTCAGGCAACGTGCAGAATAGGCAAAATGCCGGAGATGGCAAGAATGAAATCGAGCGCAATCGAACGATGCCGCCAAGCCAATTGGGAACGATTTTTGTCTTCAGCGCCGTCGGCGCGAAATCTTTGTAGTTACAAATCAAAAAAACGAAAAGCTCCGTAGGAGCGGCATCTTCGGTGAATTTTAATATGCCGCTCCTACGGAGCTTAAAAGATTTATCGGACAATTTTCTACAAAGATTTCGCTCCTGACGGAGCTTGCGGCGTTGCTTCATCGTCCAACACCTTCTGAAAATCTTTTTTTCCCAACTCGCGCAAAAACAATTTTACTTCTTCACGCTCTTCCGGCGAAAGCGTTTTGATTGCAGCCCAAATTTCAGTGACTGTTTTCATGCTGGAAAATTAAGCGTAATGCGATTTAGCATCAATGCGGCAGTCATTTCGGATTTGCTAGATTATCAAGCATAACGGAATATTTTTTTAAGTCTGTGTGTTTTGCTGAAGTGCCAATGGCGGCTTCGATAAATCTCACTTGACCACTATCGTGTAAATAAATAGGTGGCATAATGAGTTTGAAACCACTACCAGGAATTGCAATGTCTGCAATATATGTCCAGTGAAGCCAACTATCATCGTTTACCAACTTGCCATTTTGCTCGACTAAACTCGGAATCTGTTTTTGCCAAAACCCGGTCGTTTCAAGATTAGTGCAGGACTTTGGCAGAAAAAAATCCACCGCAATTTGATCCGCCGTTCCTTTGCCAACATTTGAAATTGTAATTTCTATTTCTCCAGATTTTGAAATAGGAACGGCTATAAGATTAGTGGCGGAAATTTTTGTATTGTTCAAAAACAGTTCCAAATCAGGTTTGTCCGTCGCAATTTCACGCAAAAACTCCGTGTTTTCGGAAGGAAAATATTTTTCCCAAAGCGCTTGGGTTGGAGGACCGAGAACAGCACCCAAAACAGCTCCAATAATCAGAGTTGTAATTACCCCAAGAATATTGACTCCCCATGACTGATGCCAAAAGCAATAACGCGATCCACGCATTGCATTCTTTTGACAGCGAACGCCTGTTTTTTCGACGTGTGCCTGGCAATTCTTTTGCATTTAATCTATTTCCAAAACGGACAGCGCACGAAACGACCCGGCTCAACTTCAATCAGTTCAGGAATCTTTTCGGAACATTCCGGTTTGGCGATCGGGCAGCGTGGGGCGAAACGGCAGCCGGGCGGGAAATTGCCGATGCGCGGAACGTTGCCGGGAATCGCCGAAAGCCGGTCGGTGTCGCCGCGCAGTTTCGGCACGGAATTCATCAGCGCCTTCGTGTAAGGATGCAACGGTCGGCGCAATAATTCCTTCGCCGGCGCAAGCTCGACAATTTGTCCGGCATACATCACGGCGAGACGATCCGCCATGTCGCCGACGATGCCAAGATTGTGCGTGATGAGCAAAATCGCCATGCCAAGTCGCTGCTTCAAGTCGCGCAGCAGATCCAAAATCTGCGCCTGAATAGTCACGTCCAGCGCGGTCGTCGGTTCGTCAGCGATGAGCAGTTTCGGTTCGCTCGCCAGCGCCATCGCGATCATCACGCGTTGCTGCATGCCGCCGGACATCTCGAACGGATAATTTTTGATACGCGATTCCGGCGCGGGAATGCCGACGAGTTTTAGCAAACGAATGACTTCTTCGTTCGTCGCTTTTTCGGGACGATGCAGTTTCAGCGATTCTTTAATTTGATTACCGATGCGGAAAACGGGATTCAGCGACGCGCCAGGATCTTGAAAAACGTAACTCACCACGCCGCCGCGAATTTGTTGCAATTCGCGCGCGGACATTTTCAGCGTGTCGCGACCGTTCAACAAAATCTCGCCGCCGACATAATGCGCCGGCGGCGTCGGCACGAGACGCGCGATGGACAACGCCGTCACGCTTTTGCCGCAACCGCTTTCGCCGACGAGGCAGACGGTTTCGCCCGCGCCGATGTTGAAGGAAATGCCATCCACGGCGCGCGCGGCGTCCGCGCCCTTGCCGAAGTCGAGCTGGAGATTTTTGATTTCGAGTAAGTTCATTTGATGAAGAAGTCAGGAGCCAGAATTCAGAATCCAGAATCGAAAAACGCGCGCGCCACCAGAAATTCTGGATTCTGACTTCTGGCTTCTGGCTTCTCGTTTCATGATTTCGTATCCGCTGCGTCTCTTAAACCATCGCCGAGAAAGTTGAAAGCGAGAACCGTCACGAAAACCGCCGCACCGGGCGCGAGCAGCCACGGAAAATTTCTCATGTATTCAATGTTTTGCGCGGCGCTCAACATCAATCCCCAACTCGCGCTGGGTTCTTGAATGCCCACGCCGAGATAACTCAAATCCACTTCGCCCAGAATATAATACGGCACGCTCAACGTCGCGGCGACGATGACGTAGGAAAACGTGTTCGGCAAAATATGGC
>JAMFSG010000117.1 GCA_026225155.1 Verrucomicrobiota bacterium | reverse complement strand
TGTAGCTGCCGCCGATTGCCAGCGCGATCACGCCGAAAAACAGAATGCCCAGCACGACCAGAACTGCGAGAACAATTAGAATTTTTTTCATGATTGAATTAAATCCAGTTTAACTTTTCCGCGTAGTGTAACAATTATAAAATCTGCCTGAAATTCTAACGCGTTGAGGCAGAAGCAAAAACGACTTCAGATTTTATACTTTCAAATCTGCCCGCGGCGGATATTCAAGTCGGCCAACGCCGGATCATTGGCGTGAACAATTTTCCGCAGCTTGGCAACGGCGGCTTTCAGATTGCGCTGGCCGAACAAACTGGTTCCGGCCACGAAAGTATCCGCACCGGCGCGGGCGCATTCGGCGGCGGTGTCGTTGTTGATGCCGCCATCCACGCTGATGCGATATTTTAATTTTTTTTCGCGGCGCCACGCTTCGGCCTGCTGGATTTTTGGCAAACATTCGTGGATGAATTCCTGGCCACCGAATCCGGGATTTACGGTCATCACGAGCAGCAGATCAATCTTGTCGAGGAACGGTTCAACTTCCGCGATCGCGGTGGGCGGGTTGACGGCGAGGCCGACTTTTTTGCCGAGCTGGCGGATTTTCCAGATGATGGATTCGACGCGTTCGCCGAGTTCAACGTGCGTGATCATCTGGTCGGCACCGGCCTTGGCAAACGGTTCGAGCAGAATTTCCGGCTTGCTGCACATCAGATGCACGTCGAAGAAAATATTTTTCGCGTAGGGACGCACGGCTTTGACGACTTGCGGGCCGAAGGAAATGTTCGGCACGAAATGGCCGTCCATGATGTCGAGGTGCAGCCATTCGGCACCGGCTTTGGCGGCGCGGGCGGCGCCTTGGCCAAAGTGAGCGTGGTCGGAAGCAAGCAGTGATGGCGCGATAATCATTTTAAGTTTTTATTTTTGATTCACGATTTTAAGTCGGCCAGCACGAAACTTAAAACTAAAAATTAAAAACTTAAATCAGGCGGGCTTTTTTTCGTCGAGGCGGCGGCGGATGATATGGGCCAGATCGTCCGGCAAATACGGTTTTTGCAGATAATTCAAAGCGGGGTCGAGCCGGAAATCTTTGCCGAGCGCGTCGGCACTGTAACCGGTGGAGTAAATGACCTTGAGTCCCGGTTTTTCCATCAACAACCGGTCGGCAAGTTCGCGACCATTGATGCCGCCGGGCATGATGACATCGGTGAAAACAAGCGCGATATCGTTTTTGTATTCGTTCCAGATCTCCAGTGCGTTATTGCCGTCCACGGCTTGAAAAACGCGGTAGCCGTGGCGGTTGAGCGTGCGCGTGATGATGTCGCGCAGATCACGTTCGTCCTCGACGACGAGGATGGTTTCGTGGCCATCCGGTGCGCGCAACGGCGTTCCCGTGGCATCCACATTTTCCAGCAACGCATTGGTCGCCGGCAGAAAAATATGGAATGCCGTGCCCTTGTCCAATTCGCTTTCGACTTCGATCCAACCTTTGTGCTGTTTGACGATGCCGTAAACCGTCGCAAGACCGAGGCCGGTGCCTTTGCCGAGTTCTTTTGTGGTGAAAAACGGCTCAAAAATGCGCGTGATATTTTCCGGCGGAATGCCCATGCCGTTGTCGGCGTGCGTCAGGCAAATGAAACGTCCCATGCGCGCGTCGGCAAATTGCCAGGTGTGCTCGACATCAATTTCGCGCGCGCTGACGCTGATGGATAATGTTCCGCCGCGCGGCATCGCGTCGCGGGAATTAACGGACAGGTTCAGCAAAATCTGTTCGACCATGCTGGAATCGGCTTCGACAATCGCCGGTTCCGCGTTCAAATTGATCTGCAACGTGATGTCTTCGCCGAGCAAGCGTCCGAGCATTTCCGTCATGTTGCCGACGACGCGGTTCAAATCAATCGGCCGCGGATTGACAATTTGTTTGCGCCCGAACGCGAGCAACTGACGAGTCAAACCGGCGGCGCGTTCGGAAGCGGATTTGATCTGGCTCGCCGAGGCCGACGATTTCGGATCGAGCGGCGTCAAAGTCAGCAATGTCGCGTGGCCGAGGATGATTGTGAGAATGTTGTTGAAATCGTGCGCGACGCCGCCGGCGAGCTGGCCGATGGCTTCCATTTTTTGCGACTGGCGCAATTGTTCTTCCAGCCGTTTGTGGACCGTGACATCGCGGAACAAGCTCAAAAGCAAACGCGGTTTGCCACCGGATTTGACGTAGAAATCGGTGATCTCAAAAACGACCAGACGCCCGTTGTGCAAACGATATTCGCGCTCGCGCTTGTCCTCGAGCGAACCGTCATTAAAATGCTGGTTGTGTTTGCGCAGGATTTTTTCCGCATCGGCATCCGCCGAATAAATGACGGTGAGCGGTTTGCCTTCCAGTTGTTCCGCCGGCAAGCCGACGAGCCGGCTAAACGCGCCGTTGACCGCCATGATGATTCCGTTTTCGTCGGTGAGCCGCATGCCGTCCACGGAATTTTCCCAGACGGAACGGAACAAAGTTTCCGAACTGCGCAACGCCATTTCCGCCGCGTGGCGTTCGCTGATGTCGCGGACGTGAAAAAGCAGCGCGGGTTTGCCGTCCACTTCGATGCGCACGACGCGGGCTTCAATCGGCACGCTCCGGCCATCGGAACGAAAACTTTCGCCTTCGACCCAGGAAATCTGGCCCGTCGCAAGCTTGTGAAAATTCAGCCGCGCCAGTTCGCGTTGCGCGGGTGGAACCAGATCATCCACGGCGTTTTTGCCGATCAATTGTTCGCGCGTCAGCCCGTGCAGAATGCAGGCGCTGGCATTCGCGTCGAGCACTTTGCCGTCGCGGTCTTCCACAAAAATGGCGTCCGGCGAATTTTCAAAAAGATCATGAAACCGTTTCTGGCTCTGGCGCAATTCTTCCTCGACGCGCACGCGTTGCAAGGCACCGCCACATTGGTCAGCCAGCGATTGCAGCGTTTCCAAATCGTGTTCGTTGTAGCTGTGCGATTGCCAGCTTTGAATAAACAATACGCCGATGACGCGCGCGCCTTTGCGGATCGGCGCGATCATGGTCGTGCCGGCTTTTTCGCCCGTTTCCAATGCGGAAACCAATTCCGCACCGCGTTCGATGACGCGTTGCACCAATGTATTTGCGGCTTTGGGTTGCGGCGACGCGGGAATTTCCACGCGCTGGCCTTCAACCGTCGTGATGGTCAGCAGCGAAACGACTTCGTCTTTTTCCGCGAAATATAAATCCAGCGCAAAGTCGTCCCAGTTGAATAATTGATCCGCCGCTTCGCAGATGAACATCGCCGCTTCAGACGCCGTCGTGACCGCGCTCAATTGGTGGCTTAATTTATTGAACTGCGCGTTGCGATGCGCCGCGCGCCGGCGCGCCGTCACATCTGTCGCCATCGTAAGCGCTGCCAACCGGCCTTGAAAAGTCAGCGGCGACCAGATGACTTCCATCTCCATCGCGTTGCCGTTTTTGTGCCGGTGCCGCCAGATGAGACTTTTGGATTCCGTGTCCCACGAAGGCGGCTTGCTGCGCTGGTCGCGTTCCGTCACGCGCAAGCTGGTCAGTGTCATCGCCAAAAATTCTTCGCGCGAATAACCGTAATGCTGGATGGCCGCTTCGTTGACTTCGAGAATCTTCAGATCCTCCAAGTCAAAAATCAGCATCGGATGCGGATTGCTCTGAAAAAGAAAACGATATTGTTTTTCGCTCCGGCGCAATTCTTCTTCCGCCGCCTGGCGCAATGCGCGTTCAGCCGATTCGGTCACAGCACGGCGCACGGCTGGAACCAATCGTTCGCGGTTATTTTTGAGAACGTAATCAGTCGCACCGGCCTTGAGGCTTTCGATGGCCGCCTGTTCACCGATGTTGCCCGACACTAAAATGAATGGCAGGAACGGAAATTTTTCGCGAACGATCTGAAGCGCTTCCAATCCGTTGAAATCTGGCATCCGAAAATCCGACAGAATTAAATCCCATTTTTCTTCCTTGAGCGCCCGCAGAAATTTTTCCTTGCAGCCGACATCTTGCAGCTCCACCGCCAGACCGTCTTCGGCAAAAAGATCGCGCACCAGCAGCGCGTCAGCCGGGTTGTCCTCCAAATGCAAAATGCGGAGACTTTGACTCATTTGACCAAAAATCCAAAAACGGTTTTTGAAATTCCCTTGCTGCCCCAGATTTCATAAAGATAAAAAAACAGGCCGGCGGTCAAAAGTAAAGCGCGGAGAAACTCGCTTGTTATGATGGCTTTAGTCATTCAATCCTTATTTTTTACTGAAACGTAATTTTAGCACAAACATCGAACAACGCGAATTAAGAATGAGACGACGACCGGATTTTTTGGTGACAGGAAAACATGAAGCCGCCGATCGCAGTTTTCGTCGTTGACATTTTCCGCGTGTTGGCTAGATTCACCGACCTTTTACGCGAGTTAACATTTAATATATGCCGAACACGAAGTCAGCCGAACGCCGGATGCGCAACAGCGCCCGCAAACAAC
>JAMFSG010000116.1 GCA_026225155.1 Verrucomicrobiota bacterium | reverse complement strand
GCGAAACCAAACGGCAGCCGTTAAACTGGCTTTCGTTTACGCGTCGCAACTGGTAAGAATTTTCGCGTGCAAGATTTGACCGCCAAAACCGCGACGCTGCTGGAAGCGCTGCCGTACATCCAGAAATTCAGCCACGCCACGTTCGTCGTGAAATACGGCGGCAGTTTCATGGATTCGCCGGATGCCAACGTCCGCAACGGCGTCGCGCGCGACGTCGTCTTCCTTGAGGCAGTAGAGATCAATCCCGTAGTCGTGCACGGCGGCGGCAAGGCCATCACCCGCGCGATGGAAAAAGCGGGGCTCGCGGCCACCTTTGTCCAGGGCCAGCGCGTAACGGACGAAGCCACGGCGAAAATCGTGGATGACGTGCTCTCCCGCGAGATCAATCCGGAAATTGTGGCGACCATCAATTCGCTCGGCGGCAAGGCCAAAGGTTTTGCCGGCCCGGACATCTTCAAATGCCGCAAGCTCTGGCTCGACGACAAGGAAAATCCCGGCCAGAAAATTGACATCGGCTACGTCGGCGAAGTCATTGAAGTGAACGTCGCGCCGTTGAAGGAATGTATTTGGTGCGGCCACACACCGGTCATCAGCCCGACCGCACGCGGCGAAGATGGGAAAATTTACAACTGCAACGCCGACGTCGCCGCCGCGATGTGCGCGATCGCGCTCAACGCGAAACGACTTGTTTTCATGAGCGACGTTCCCGGTTTGATGCGCGATCCGAAAGATGTTGCCACCGTCATCGCACATTTGCAGACCAGCGAAGTTCCCGCGCTCAAAGCCGCCGGCATCGTGGACAAAGGCATGATTCCAAAAGTGGACAGCGCGGTCGCCGCCATCAAATCCGGCGTGGAAAAAGTTTCGTTCGTGGACGGCCGCACGCCGCACGCGGTGATGCTGGAAATTTTCACCGACAAAGGCGTCGGCACGGAAGTTGTGCTCTGATTTCGGATTGGCGATTTTGGATTTCGGATTTTTATGAGCCCCGGCGAACCCAAGCAGCGCACAAAAGATTTTGGCAAACGGGTTATCAAATTGATTGAAGCCTTGCCGAAAAATCCGACGACTTCCGTGATTGGTCGGCAACTTTTGCGGAGTTCGACTTCCGTCGGCGCGAATTATCGGGCCGTTTGCCGCGCCAAATCTCGCGCCGACTTTGTCGCCAAACTTTGTATCGTTGAAGAAGAGTGCGACGAATCACTTTACTGGCTTGAAATGTTGGTGGAAACGAACCACGTCAAGTTGGTTTTGGTTTCTGAATTGATGAAAGAAGGAGAAGAAATTCTTGCCATTATCGTCGCATCCGCTAAAACCGCACGGATGCAAAACAATCCGAAATCCGAAATCGCCAATCCGAAATGAAAGAAATTGTTCCCGCACCGCCAGCGATTGTGCGCAACGACTACGAGTCCGTTCGCGAACTGTTCACGCAGAATGTCGTGCCCAGCTATGGACGCTTTGAACTCGTGCTGAGCCACGGCGCGGGCAGTTACGTTTTTGATGTCGCGGGCAAACGCTATCTTGATCTCGGCGGCGGCATCGCCGTGAATTGTCTTGGCAACGCGCATCCGGCCATCACCGAAGCGCTCGTCGAACAATCCAAAAAACTCATCCACGTCTCGAATCTTTATTTCACCGAACCGCAAGGCCGGCTCGCGGCGGAAATCGTGAAACACATCGGCGCGGGGAAAGTTTTTTTCTGCAACAGCGGCGGCGAAGCGAACGAAGGACTTTACAAAGTCGCGCGGAAATTCGGCCACGACGAAGGCCGGTTTGAAATTTTGACGGCGATCAATTCTTTTCACGGTCGCTCGCTCGCCGGAATTTCCGCGACCGGCCAGGACAAAGTCAAAAAAGGTTTCGAGCCGATGACGCCGGGTTTCCGGCATATTCCTTACAACGATCTGGACGCGGCACGGAACGCGATTTCGCCCGCGACCGTCGCCATTTTGATCGAAGGCATTCAAGGCGAAGGCGGTGTCACGCCCGCGACGGCGGAATATCTGCTCGGCCTGCGCGCGTTGTGCGACGAGAAAAAATTATTGCTGCTGATTGACGGCGTGCAATGCGGCCATTTTCGCACGGGAAAATTCCAGAGCTTTCAACGGATTCTGGAAAATATTTCAGGTGGCGAAAAATTTCTGCCCGACGGACTTTCCATGGCCAAATCGCTTGGCGGCGGATTTCCCATCGGCGCATTTTGGGTGCGCGCGCCGTATGCGGATTTGTTGAGCGCGGGCACGCACGGCACGACTTACGGCGGCACGCCGCTTGCGTGTGCGGTCGCGTTGAAAATTCTCGACGTTATTGAAAAAGAAAAACTCGCCGAAAACGCGCGGCAGCTCGGCGCGTGGCTGAAAACGGAATTGGATCGGCTCGCAAAAAATTATCCGACCGTAATCAAAAACGTGCGCGGCCTCGGCTTCATGCTCGGTTTTGAGTTGCAGGAAAAAATTCCCGCATTCGCCGCGAGCGAAAAATCCGCCGCAATCCAATTCGTGAACCGGTTGCACGCCGCTGGCGTTTTGACGATTCCTGCCGGAACCCAAATCATTCGCT
>JAMFSG010000115.1 GCA_026225155.1 Verrucomicrobiota bacterium | reverse complement strand
GTGATGGTCGGGCTGCCCGCGCCGGAAATGTTTGCGCCCATCGCGTTCAGGAAATTGGCGAGGTCAACGACTTCCGGTTCGCACGCCGCGCTTTCAATGACCGTCACGCCGTCCGCGAGCGTCGCCATCATCATCACGTTCGCCGTGCCGAGCACTGTCGGGCCGGCGCGGCCGCCGAGAAACATCTGCGCGCCCGCGAGTTTTTTCGCCGTCGCATCAATGTAACCGCCTTCGATTTTGATTTTGACGCCGAGCGCCTCGAAACCTTTCAAATGCAGATTGATCGGGCGCGCGCCGATGATGCAACCGCCGGGCAGAGAAATCCGTGCTTTTTTTAAACGCGCCAGCAACGGCCCGGCGATGCAAATGGAACCGCGCATTTTGCGGACGAGATCGTAATCCGCGTAGCCTTTGATTTTTTTCGCGTGAACCGTCAGCGTGCCGTTTTCAAATTTCGCCGCCGCGCCGAGCGATTCCAAAATTTTCACCATGAACCGCGTGTCGCTCAAATCCGGCACGCGTCGGATGACGCACGGTTCGTCCGTGAGCAACGTCGCCGCGAGGATCGGCAATGCCGCGTTTTTGCTGCCGCTGATGGTGACTTCGCCGTGCAACGGCACGCCGCCTTTGATCAAAAAACTGTCCATATTTGTTAAATCGTTAAAACGTTGAATGGTTGAACCGTGAAACGTTGGGCCGATTTAACAATTTAACGATTCAACCATTTAACGAAGCTATTAAAATTCTGGCGCGCTGACTGTAATCGTCCTTCACGGCTTCGACAATCCACTTTTCACTTTCACAGATTTTTTTTATCGCGTCCGCCTGCCCGTCGCCAAATTCCAACATCAATTTCCCGTCTGGTTTCAAAAAACTTTTCGCTTCCGCTGCAACTTTTCGATAAAAATCCAAACCATCCGCGCCGCCGTCCAACGCGAGGCGCGGATCAAAATCGCGGACTTCGGGATCGAGCGTTTCAATTTCCGCCGACGCGATGTAAGGCGGATTGCTGACGATTAAATCAAACTGGGAGGGACGGCGTGTCGCCGTCCCTGAATTTGGGTCGCCGATATGGCAACCTTCCTGATCTGCATTCAACGCCGCAAAACCATCACCTTGCAAAAATTCAATCCGTTCCGCGACCTTGTTTTTCGCGGCATTTTCCTTCGCCAAAACCAGCGCGTCCGCTGAAATATCCGTCGCCACGATTTTTGCATTTGGACATTTCGCCGCTATCGCAATGGCGATGCAACCGCTGCCGGTGCAAAAATCCAGAACCGTCAAAATATCTTGAGAGGGATGGCGTGTCGCCGTCCCTGAATTTGGGTCGCCGACACGGCAACCCTCCCAAATTGAATTAAGAAAATTCCAGCCGAGTTCCGCAAGCATTTCCGTTTCCGGCCGCGGCACGAGCACGTTTTTATTCACGAGAATTTCGTGGCCGCAAAATGATGTTGAACCAACGATGTGTTGCAGCGGTTCGCGCGCGGCGCGGCGTTTGATGAATTCGCGCAAGTCATCTGTTTCCGCCGTCGTTAGCGCGCGATCGAAGTTCAGATACAACTTCATGCGCGGCATTTTCAACAGATGCGCGAGGAGCAATTCGCTTTGCAGACGTGGCGATTCGACGTTTTTTTTGTCGAGAAAACCGGCGCTTTTCTGAATGGCTTCGAGGACGGTCACACAACAATTTGAATCTAATTTATGAGGATGAATTTATACGACCGTCGGTTTCTTGTCATGCAAATGCACGAGCAGGCCGCTGTAATAAACAATGTAGTAGCCGGCGATCAAACCAAAGGTGAGAAATGTCAGCGCGCTCTGAAACGGCTGCGGATGTTTGGCTGCGTTCGCGGCATCGCTCAAAACCCAAAAGCGGTAAAGCATCCGGCCGATGAACAAGATTGAGAGCGCGATGCCGATCTGCGTGTTCGGTATGTAAAAATGGCCTTCGTCGGTCGTTTCAAATTTTGTCAGTTTCAAGCCGATAAAACCGAGCACTGCGCCGAGCGCCAGTCCGCCGCCGATGCCCAGCATCAGTTTTGGTAGCGACACCGATAAAACCAAAAAGACCAAACTGATGATTGTGAAAATGACGAGTGAAACGATGATGCGTCGCCGACGTAATTTTTGCCGGCCGATGTTGCGGCGCACGCGACGATAAATGCTCCAGGCAAACAAGCCTCCAAACACAATGGGAATGACTGGCGCAGCCATGCGCGGAGATTAGGTTTTCAAGCCGGATTGTCGAGTGAAATGATTTTTGGACGGAATGACAGGATGCACAAAATTAAATTCTGAAAATTCTGTCCGAAACTCATTTTCCTTCCGCGCCTTTGAGATACGCCAAAATCAATTCCGGCAGGTCGCGGCTGTAACCGCCTTCGAGCAGGCTGAAAAACGGAGTTTCCAGCGCGCGCAATTCCTGCCCGATCCAGTGAAAATCTTCGGCGAGCAACGTGCCGTCGGCGAGCGGGTCGCGTGCGTAGGCGTCGAAACCAGCGGACACAGCAATGAGGTCGGGTGCGAAATTTTTCAGGTCGGCCAGCGCGCGGGCGAGCGTGGTGCGATAGGTTTCGCGTGGCGCGGATGGCGCGACGGGATAATTGAAACAATTTTGGCCGGCATTTTTTTCGCCGCTGCCTGGATACGCGGGAAATTGGTGGACGGAAAAAAACGCGACATCGTCGCGGTCGCGCAAAATATCTTCCGTGCCGTTGCCGTGATGCACGTCAAAATCAAAAATGGCAATTCGTTTTGCTCCCGTCGCGCGCGCTTCAAGCGCGGCGATGGCTATGTTGTTGAGATAACAAAAGCCCATTGATTTTTCGCGCGTGGCATGATGGCCAGGCGGACGCATGAGGCTGAAAACAGTTTCGCCGTCACGAGCCAATTTCAACGCATCGAGCGCGGCGGCGACGGAGGCACGGGCGAAATCAGAAATATTTTCGAAGAACGGCGTATCGGCATCGAAAGGTTTCGGAATTTTCAAACGCGCAAGAACTTCTGGCGTGTGTGCGCGCAAAATTTGTTCGTCGCTGGCTTTGGTTGGCGCGAGCCATTCAATCGGCAAATCCGTCTGGCTTTTCAAGCGTTCAACGGTGGTTGCGATGCGTTGCGGCCGCTCCGGATGGCCGGGCTGAAAATAGCCGGTGCATTTTTCGTCGGTGATGATCTTCACAAAAAAATTTAACCACGAATTAACATGAAACAATACGAATTTAATGTAAGTTAGCGGGTCGAAAAGTTGCAGCAAGAAACGGCGGTGATCCGAGTTTGCGGCGGCGCAAAATTTGACTGCGGCGCAAAAATTCTGAAGAAAATTATGACAAAAATAATATTTAAGGCTGCCATGTTTGGCGTTTTGGTTTTATCTGGCGCGCAAAAAATTTACGCGTGGGATTACGAAGGCCATCATGCGGTCAATGAACTGGCGCTGGCGTCGTTGCCGCCTAATTTTGGGATTCAACTAACGCCCGCATTGAAGACGCGCATCGAGTTTCTCGCGGGCGAACCGGATCGCTGGCGCAACACGCCGGATTTGCCGCTGAAACACGTCAACGGGCCGGATCATTATTTTGATCTCGAAGACATCAAGTTGATTGGCCTCACGCCGGAAACATTGCCGCCGTTGCGTTATGATTTTGTGGATGCGCTCGCATTGGCGCGCGCG
>JAMFSG010000114.1 GCA_026225155.1 Verrucomicrobiota bacterium | reverse complement strand
GAGATTGAAAAACTTTACGGCAAAAAACTTCCGGCGGGCAAGCGTATCGGCGAATCATGGGAAATTTCAGACCGGCCCGGCGACGAAAGTATCATCGCCAACGGAAAATTTGCCGGAAAAAATTTGCGCTGGCTGATGGAAAATCACGCGCGCGAATTGCTCGGCGACGCAAAACCGGCGGGCGAAAATCGTTTCCCGCTTTTGATCAAAATTCTCGACGCGCGCGAAAAACTTTCGCTGCAAGTCCATCCGCCCGCGAGCAAAGCCGCCGAACTCAAAGGCGAACCGAAAACGGAAATGTGGTTCATTGCCGATGCCGCGCCAGACGCGAGTTTATATGTCGGCTTGAAAAACGGCGTTACGCGCTCGGAATTTGAGAAAAAAATTGCCGACGGCAGCGTGGCCGATTGTTTTCATCGCATTCCCGTGAGTGCGGGCGATACGATGTTTTTGCCGAGCGGACGCGTCCACGCAATCGGCGACGGTCTGGTGATTTTTGAGATCCAGCAAAATTCCGACACGACGTATCGCGTGTTCGATTGGAACCGCACCGGCCTTGATGGCAAGTCTCGCGAACTGCACATTGCGCAATCGCTCGCGAGCATTGATTTCAAAGACTTCGAACCAAAATTGGTCGAAACGAAATTTGTTACCGACGGAAAAATCCAGAAACGCGCGCTCGTGAACGATCCGTTGTTCAATGTGGAAACGTGGAAATTAAATTCCGGTGCAAACAGTTTTCTTAAACCGAAAAAATTACAGATCGTTGCCGTGACGACTGGCGAGATTGAACTAAAAAGCGGCGCGACTTCCGTAAAATTATCCGCCGGCGAATTTTCTTTGATTCCAGCAAGTTTGGAGCGGACGGAAATTTTGGCGAAGTCAGAGGCAGCGTTGCTGCGCGTCGAGGCGAACTGAGTTCACCATAAAGTATAAGCGGAAGGTTTATGGCTTTTGATTTTCTTGGTTTGAAAATATTCCTCAATCATTTGTGAGTGGATTTGAGATTTTTGAGCGGTGCTGGCGTTTGCGAGTTGTTCGGCGTATTTCTTTTCGACCGGCTCAAACGTCGCAGTTTTTTTACCACGCCAGAAGCGTATTCTGCCGTCAGCCACAAATTCATTTTTCATAACGAATTCAGTTCAAGGATAAATCATCCGGCATTTGCGACAGAAGTTTGTTTTTCCAGCCGCCTTTGCTTTTCAAAACTTTTTGCCAGAGCTGTTCCGGCGGCGTTTCAAAAACGAGTTCCATCGAAGCGGGAAACGTGAGCCAGGATTTGCGTTTCATTTCATTTTCCAACTGGCCGGGACTCCAACCGGCGTAACCGGCGAAGAGCCGCACTTTTTTGGCGGATGAAAAAGATTCGCCAACTTCTACCAGTTCATCGAGTGAATGGCCGAGCGCGAGGTTCGGCATCACGGTCGCATCGGGAACAAAATTATCCGTGTGCAAAAAACTCAGCGCGCCGGGCTGGACGGGTCCGCCGAGAAACAGCGGCGAATCTTTGAGCGTGTCGGGCAGATCGGCGACGATCATTTCGCCGACGGTTTTGCCGAGCGAACGGTTGAGCACCAAGCCGAACGCGCCATCGGCATCGTGCTGGCAGATGAGGACGACGGTGCGTTGGAAAAACGAGCCGCCAAGCTGGCCACTGTCGAGCAGCAGCTTGCCTTGAAGAAAATTTGTCTCTTTTGACGCAGCCATCCCTTAATTTTCTCCAAGTTCGCCGCTTTGGCAAATGGCGCAAGAAAATTCTGCGCAAAATCTTAATTTTTCAGGATTATGTCTTGGAAGAAAGTTTATTGGTAGGGATGCCGCGCTGCGGCGTCCCCGTCCGGGCAGGATGGAACGAACATGCTTTTGCCGTCGCCTGACGCTGCGCTCGGCGACGGCGGACAGCGCAACGCGCTGTCCCTACCACTGCTTCCGTCAAAGATACAATCTCAATTTTTCGGCAGATCCAGTTCCTGTTCGGTTCCCGAAACGGCGTTTTGGATGCGCACGGAATTTTTTTGGATGGCCATGCATCGGAGGGTGAGATTCGTCCCGCCGATTTTCACGATGCCGGTGTCGTTGAGAAAAAAAGAATGTCCATTGATGATGGCGACGGGCGAATTTCCCCACATGACGCCTTCCAATTTGAGAACGGCGGGCGCGGGCGGCAATTGATTTGCATCCGTGATTTGAGGTTGGCGATAAATTCCAGCGGGCTTGGCGGAAATTATTTTTACGTCCCGGATTTCATCAAGATGACCCGCTTCAAGTTTCGCGGTGACGCCGTAGCGCATCCAATCGAGAATTTGATCGAAGCCATAACGCTGTTCCGCTTCGACGAACAAGGCCACCTGGCCGCGCGTGTAATTATTTCGCAAAACCCGTTTTTTTTCGACTTCGTCTTGTAGCGAATCCATATATAAGTAGCCGACCATTTCGCAAAAGCCTTCCTCGGCGTCGCGCGCGATCCGAGCGTGACGTTCTTCCGGCACATTTTCGCCGACCCAGGTGTGGGAATATTCGTGCGCGCAGGTTTCCTTCAATTCACCCAGCGGCAAACCCGTCATCAAGCTGATTTTGTAACGCTTTTCACCCGTGTCCGTCATGGGCTGTGTGCAGCCGAGCAAATCAGGGCTTTCAAAAGCGTTGCCCAGGCGATGAAAAATGGAATCCACATCAATGCGGTCAATGGCGGTCACATCCACGTTCGTTGGAAAAGAAGTGAAACGGGAAAACACGCGGTCCAAATCATCCTTCACCTCGGCGCAAATCTGCTCGGCGTCATCGGCTTTCAACACCACGGTTTTGGAATCGCGCGCGCAAAAATAACGTCCGTCCGGCAACGCCAGGCCGTCGCCCGGTTTGACGGGCAGGCCGCAGATGGCGCAGCGCGGCAATTTGATGCAGTCGGAACAAACCATTTCTTTCTCGCCCGTCACCTCGTCGGTCATCAGGTAAATCGAACCGTTAATTTCCTTGCCGCAGATGGCGCAAATATCCCCGGCGAAGGCCGCGAGCGGGCCGCCAAAACCAGCGACGATCAGAAACAAAACCAGAAGATATTTCACGCGACGTTGCATGGTTCGATGGCTGTATAAAGTTTTAGTGCCGGCGAAAACATGGTTTCGCCGGCACTAAATTGAAAGCACCTACCGCGCCAAAATCAGCTCAAGGATTTGACTTTTTTGACGATCGCGGCGGCATCAATGCCGAACTTCGCGAGCAATTCCTCGGCTTTGCCGGAATGCGGAATACCGACAACGGCGAGCTTGTGGACTTTCACGCCTTCGACGCTCAATTCGCCCGCGACCGCGTCACCGAGTCCGCCTTCGGAATAATGATCTTCGACAGTGATGACGGTATTGTTTGTTTTTTGCGCGGCGGCCAAAATTTCTTTTTTGCCGAGCGGCTTGATGCTGTAAGCGTCAATGACCGTGACGTTGATGCCTTCGGCTTTCAACGTGTCGGCAGCTTTCAGCGCTTCAAACAACGTGACGCCCGCGCCGACGATCGTGACTTTGTCGCCCGCAGTTTGGCGCACGACTTTCGCGCCGCCAATCGGAAATTGTTCGTCGTTGCCGTAGATTACCGGCGTTTTGGGACGCGAGGTGCGGATGAAGAAAACGCCTTTGGTCAACGCGGCTTGTTCCAGCAATTTTTCCGTGCTGACGGCATCGCTCGGATACAAAACCGTGCTGCCGACGACCGCGCGGAACGCGGCCAAATCTTCCAGCGCCATCTGCGACGGACCGTCTTCGCCGATGCTCACGCCGACGTGTGAACCGACGAGCTTGAGGTTCGATTGCGAAATGCCGGCGACGCGGATCTGGTCATAAGCGCGCGTGAAAAACGTGGCGAAGGTCGAGGCGAACGGCACTTTGCCGCGGGCACCAAAACCGGTGGCGACGCTGACCAAATTTTGTTCGGCGATGTAACATTCCGTGGAACGTTCGGGAAATTTTTCAAAGAACTTATCGGCGAACGTGGAATTTTTCGTGTCGCCATCAACCGCGACGACGCGCAAATCCGCCGCGCCGATGCGGGCGAGCGCGGTGCCGTAAGCTTCGCGCGTGGCGATTTTGTCGCCGAGCTTGTAACTGATCGGCGGATAGCTCGTGGGAATCGCATTGACCGGAGCGGGCAAAGCCGTCGGTGCGGGAATCGCAACCGTCAGACCGGATTTTGCGCTCGGAGAAAGTTCGGCGATGGCGCGCGCAGCTTCGTCTTTGCTCAACGGTTTGCCGTGCCAGCCTTCTTTGTCTTGGATGAAAGAAATGCCCGCGCCTTTGTAAGTTTTGGCGATGATGGCGAGCGGTTTGTCATCGAGACCGACACCGCTCAAAACTTCGAGCAGTTCTTCGATGTCGTGGCCGTCCACGTCTTCGACGCGCCAGCCGAACGCTTTGAAACGGTCGCGATACACTTCGATGTGATGGCCGAACGCGGTCGCTTCACTCTGGCCGAGGCGGTTCGCATCTACGAT
>JAMFSG010000113.1 GCA_026225155.1 Verrucomicrobiota bacterium | reverse complement strand
TGAAATCGCCGCTCGTCGGCCCGCTCATCGCGCAATTCGCGATGGCGCGTTTCTGCCGGATGCTTGGCACGTTGATCGGCGCGGGCGTGCCGCTCGTGTATGGCTTGAATGTCGCGCGCCGCTCCATCGGCAACCAGATTCTCGTGGACGCCGTTTCGCAATCCATCGAACGCGTGCAACAGGGCGGTCGTCTCGGTCAAAGTTTGGCGGATGCAAAATATCTTTTCCCCAGCTCGATTTTGGAAATGGTTTCCGTGGCCGAAGAAAGCGGACGGCTCGACGTGGAACTAGTGCGCATCGCGACTGTCACCGAGAACGATCTGGACCGCAATCTGAAAACCGCTGTGGCGTTTGCCGAACCGTTGCTGCTGTTTTTGATCGCCGGTTTCATCGGCACCATTTTCATCGGCATGTTGCTGCCGGTGCTGACCATGAGTTCAAACATCAAATGAAAATCAAATTTATGAAAATCGAAATCAAACGAATCGTTATTCAAAAAAATAAATCACGCGGCGGTTTTACGCTGACGGAATTGATGCTGGTCGTCGTCATCATCGGCATTCTGGCGGCGTTGGTCATTCCGCGCATCGCCGGCAGCGGTGAACGCGCGCGCAACATCACGGCGGGCGCCGACATCAACGGCGGCATCAAATCCGCGCTCGGCAATTTTGAAGTGGACAATGGATCGTATCCGCACAGCTTGCAGGATTTGGTCGTGGCACCGGGCAACGCGAAGAACTGGCACGGACCGTATCTGGACAAGCTGCCGATTGATCCGTGGGGCAATCCTTACATCTACTATTTTCCGGGCAAACACAATCCGTCCGGCTACGACCTGCTTTCCACCGGATTTGACGGCAAAGAAGGAACGGAAGATGACGTGGTGAGTTGGGCGAAATGAATGAATGCGTTGAATCGAGATTGGTTGAATTGTTACATCGTTCCAAAAACACGGCGCGGTGAGAAATTCGATTCAACGATTCAACGATTCAACGATTCAACGCGCAAAGCGTTCACGTTGATCGAATTGATCCTCGTGCTCGCGCTGCTGGTGATCATCACGTCCATCGCGCTGCCGGAGATGGCGAAATTCATCCGCGGTCGCGCGCTCAGTTCAGAATCGGCGCGGATGCTGGCGCTGATGCACGCGGCGCAGAGCCGGGCGGTTTCGGAAGGCATGCCGATGATGTTCTGGATTGACGAGCAAAAAAACGGTTACGGCGTCGCGGCGGAAACGAGCGGACAAAACGGCGATGCGAAAGCGGAAGATTTGCTGGCGGACGACACATTGAAAATCGCGGTAATAAATGCCGGCGTGGGCACCACGCCGACGACGTTCAAAAATTTGCCGGCGATAAAATTTTTGCCGGACGGCACGGTAGACGAAGGCAGTCCGCCGTCGTTGCAGTTGACGGATGGTGATGGTTTTGCGTGTTGGTTGAACGAATTGAAAGGCCGGACGGGTTATGAAATTGACAGCCACGCCAATTAAAAACCGCGCGGCCAAAAATGCGGGTTTTACGCTGGCGGAAGTTTTGGCGGCGTTGCTGTTTCTGGCCATCGTGGTGCCGGCGGCGGTGGAAGTGATGCGGCTCGCGAGTCTTGCGGGCGAAGTGGCGTCACGAAAAAGCGAGGCGGCGCGCGTGGCCGACCGGGTTTTGAGCGAGAGCATCGTGACGACGAATTGGATCAGCGCGCAGAGCGGCACGATCACGGAAGGCACGCTGGATTTTCGCTGGTCGTTGTCGCATCAGACCTGGCCGCAGGATCCGCTGGCGCAGATGGAATTGCTGACGGCGGAAGTAAAGTTTTCCGCGCAGGGAAAAGATTACGCGGTGAAGATGAGCACGCTGGCCGCGCCGCAAACGCCGGCGGCCACGGCAAACACGGGCGCACAATTTTGAAAATCGGAAATAACAAAGTGAAGTCGTTGAATCGAGACTGGTTGAATCGTTGCATCGTTAAATCGTCGCAAAATTCCCGCGCGTTTTCCGGTTCAACAATTCAATGCTGCAACGATTCAACGAACCACGCGTTCACGCTGATCGAGATGGTTCTCGCCATCGGCATTTCGGCGCTGGTGTTGCTGGCGATCAATGCCGTGTTGTATTCCTCGTTGAACTTGCGCCAGGCGACGGTCGAAACGGTGGATGCCGAATCACCCGTGGATTCGGCGGTGAATTTTTTGAAACGCGACCTGCAAAACTGCGTCACGCCGACGAACGGCACGACGAAAGTTTTGTCCGGCGGTTTTCGCGCGGGCAACGGCATCACGAGCGTCGGCGTGAGCGAGCCGGTGGCGATCGAGATGTTCACGGCGACGGGCACGCTCGCGGACAAAGCGCCGTGGTCGGACATCCAGCGCGTGACTTATGAATTAAAAAATCCGGCGGACATGTCGTCGCGCGGCAAGGATTTGTATCGCAGCGTCTGGCGGAATTTGCTGACTGTTTCTACGCCGCAGGTGGACGACCAGCTCATGTTGAGCGGCGTGGACAACATCAAATTTTCCTGTTACGACGGCGCGATTTGGAACGACACCTGGGACACGACGAGCACCGTTTCGGTCAACACAAATCTGCCGCTCGCCGTGCGCGTGACCATCCAGATGGCGGGCAATGCCGCCGCGCAGCCGATTCAACTTGTTGTGCCGATTGATTCCATCGCGCGCACGAACATCGTGATCACGTCCGCGACGACGATGGGGATTTGAGATGAAACTGCACGAAACAAAAACGAGCTTTGCCGGTCGCGAAAAAAATCGCGGTTCCGTGCTCGTGATCGTGCTGTGGGTTTGCCTCGGCCTCGTGACCATCGCGCTGTATTTCGCGAACTCGATGACTTACGAATTGCGCGCGGCGGACAATCGCGTCAGCGGCATTTCGGCGGAGCAGGCGCTCGAAGGCGCACAGCGTTACGTCAGTTATTATCTCGCGAATTATTCGACGAACGGCGTTTTTCCGACCAACGTGAATTTCACCTGCGAAAATGTTCCGGTCGGCGACGCGCATTATTGGATCATCGGCCGCGACCCGAATGGCGATGATCCGAACAATCTGCATTTCGGCCTGATTGACGAAGGCTCGAAGCTGAATCTGAATTACGCGAACACCAACGCGCTGGCGTATCTGCCGAACATGACGTTCGATTTTGCCGAGGCCATTTTAGATTGGCGCGGCACGAACGGAACGGTTTCGCTCGATTACGCGAGCGCCGGTTATGAATCGAAAAATGCCAAGTTTGAAAGCGTGGACGAATTGCGGCTGGTTTACGGCGCGGATTTGAACCTGCTGGTCGGCGATGATTTGAACCGCAACGGCGTGTTGGATCCGAATGAAAAATCCACGACGGGCACGGGACAATTAAATTCCGGCCTGCTCGAATACACGACCGTTTATACGCGCGAACCGAATTTTCATTCCGACGGCACGATGTTGACGAACGTGACCGGTTTAAGCGGGCGCCAGTTGACGACGCTTTTTCAAAGTGCCGGCATCAGCAGCGCGGCGAATATGGTGCAATCCGTGACGAACAGCGTCGCGCGGCTGGGAGCTTACAAAGGCATCCTGGATTTCGCCGTGCGCTGCCGGCAGGCGGGCATGAGCGCGGCGCAATTTGCGAATCTTTACACCAACATCACCACGGTCACAAACACTTACATTTACGGACGCGTCAACGTCAACACGGCGGACGAAGATGTTTTGACGGCTTTGTTTGAAGGCTTGAACAACGGCAACGAACAGACCGCCGACGCCGACGCGCAAAAACTCATCACTTATCGCGAGCAGAATCCAAACCTCATCAATTCCATCGGCTGGCTTTATGACGCGCTCGGCACGGGCAATTCGACTTTGCAATCGCTGCAAAAAGGCGATTACGTTACGACTAAAAGTTTTCAATTCACGGCCGACATCGCGGCGGTCGGCGCGTTCGGGCGCGGTTATCGCCGCGTGAAATTCATTTTCGACATCAGCGACGTCACGCCGAAAATCATTTATCGCCAGGACTTGAGCGGACTCGGCTGGGCGCTCGGTGATAAAATCCGGCAATCCACTTTGCTCGCGAACAATACGCAATGAAACCTGATTTCAAATCCATTTTTCCGAAACGGAAAACGCCGGCGACGCTGCTCGCGCTGGCGTTCGACGGCAGCAAGCTCGACGGCGTCGTGCTGCGCCGCGCAAACGGCGCGCTGCAGCCGCTGCAAAATTTTTCCGTCGCGCTCACGCTTGATCCGCTGACGGGCGCGCCGGAACTGGTCGGCCGCGAAATCCGCAACCAGCTCGATGCCGCGAATGTGCGCGTGCGCGATTGCATCGTCGGCGTGCCGTTGAAATGGGTTTTGACGGCGCACACGGAATTGCCGCCGTTGCCGGAAGCGGACGCCGCGAGTTTGTTGCAGATGGAAGCCGAGCGCGGTTTTTCCTCGGACGTGGCGACGTTGCAGATTTCCAGTTCACGCACGCCGATCGCCGCGGACAAAAAGTATGTTTTGTTCACGGGCATTCCGAACACGCAGATCGTCGCGCTGGAAGCGGTTTTGGCGGCGGCGAAATTAAAGCCGATCAGTTTCGCGCTGGGAATTTCCGCGCTGCAATCGCCGGGCGATGAAAAATCAAACGGCGTGCTCGCGCTGGCGATCGGCGAAAACAATGTCGGTTTGCAGGTCACGGCGGGCGGCGGCATCGCGGCCTTGCGCGCGCTCGACGGCACGGTGGAAAATGAAAATGGCCGGCGCAGTTTGAACACGGATGTGATTTCGCGCGAGGCGCGCGTCACGCTCGGCCAGTTGCCGGCAGAAATCCGCGAAGCGGTAAAACGCATCCGCATTTTTGGCCCGCGCGAACTGGCACAGCCGCTGGCGGACGAACTGGAATTGCGTTTCGAGCCGCTCGGTTTGAAAGTCGAACTAGTTTCCGCCTACGCGCCGAATGAATTCCCCGCGACGTTGCCGCTGGGAATTTCCGTTTCCGTCGCGTTCAGCCTGGCGGCGCGCGCGTTGACGGAACCAAAACCGCCGCTGGAATTTTTGCCGCCGAAACCGTCGGTCATCGAGCAGGCGATCGCAAAATATTCGTCGGGCCGTTTGGGCACGACGGGACTGGTCGCGGCGGGAATCGCGGCGCTCGTGGTTTTATTATTTTTGTTCCAGGAATTTCAATTGTGGCGGCTGCGTTCGCAATGGTCGCAGATGCAGGCGCACGTCGGGCAATTGCAAGGCGTGGAGGCGAACATCCGGCAATTTCGTCCGTGGTATGACACGTCGTTCCGCACGCTGACGATTTTGCGGCAGATGACGCTGGCGTTTCCCGAAGACGGCGAAGTGACGGCGAAGACGATCGAAATCCACAACGGCAGCACGGTGGATTGTTCCGGCACGGCGCGTGACAATCTCGCGCTGCTGGGGATGGAGACGAAATTGCGCGCGTTGCCGGGCGTGAGCGATCTGCATTTGAGCCAGGTTCGCGGCAAAGCGCCGATGCAATTTTCGGTGGAATTTCAATACGGAAACGGAGGTGCCAATGAAAATTAAAAACCGGCAGCAGATGTTGATGGTGCTGACCATCGCGGCGGTGGGGTTGTATGTGGGCGTGGATTTTGTCTATACGCCGCTCTCGGATTGGTGGGGCACGCGCGCGACGGAGATCCGCGAGTTGCGGCAGAAAGTCAGCGACGGAAATCAATTGATCAAGCGCGACTCGGGCATCCGCAATCACTGGTCGGACATGCAGTCGAATGCGTTGCCGGCGAATACTTCGCTGGCGGAACAGCAGGTCTTGAAATCGTTCGACGTGTGGTCGCGCGCCAGCGGCGCGGAACTCACGGGCATCATGCCGAACTGGAAAAATGACGCGACGAATTACATGACGCTCGACTGTCGCGTGGAGGCGGGCGGCACGCTCGGCACGCTGACGCGTTTTCTTTACGAGATCGAAAACAGCCCGACGCCGCTGCGTTTGGATTCAGTGGAATTGGGCGCGCACGACTCGACCGGCCAGACTTTGACGCTCGGTCTGGAAATCAACGGACTCGCACTTTTGCCGTCAACGACACCATGAAATTGATCCAAAAAATCTTGCTGCTTTCGTTCGCGCTGGCAAATGGTTTTGCCGCCGTCGCGCAAACGAATTCGGTTTCTCTCGATGCTGACCCGGATTATTCAAAATTCAGCCAGTTCATTTCGGACCGGAATATTTTTGATCCGAGCCGTTACCCGCATGAAGTGCGCATTCATCGTCCGCGTCCGCGTCAATCGCGTTCCAATTCCGCGCCGACATTTACGCTCGTCGGCACGATGAGTTATGAAAAGGGGATGTTCGCCTTTTTCAGCGGCAACTCGGATGACGTAAAAAAAATCCTGACGCTGAACGGCGAGATCGCGGGTTATGCCGTGACGGAAATCGCGCCGGCCGGCGCGAAATTGCTGGGCGCGGACAAAAAAGAAATCGTGCTCCGCATCGGCGACCAGATGCGGCGGGAAAACAACGGCTGGCAATTGGTGGAGCAGGGCGATTCGCCCGCCGGTTCGGGTTTGCCGGAGGCTCCGGCGGCAACGACCGGCGACGGTTCGGGTTCGGCAACTTCCGATGCGGCGGGTGATTCGCCCGCGCCGTCGGCCAGCCTCGACAGCAATGATGTTTTGAAACGACTTAAAGAAAAACGGGAACAGGAAAACAAATGAAAAAAATAATTTTAACCCTCATCGCGCTCGGCGTCGCCGGGCTGGCCGTTCCAGCATTCGCGCAGACGGACACAAACGCGCCGGATGAAAATAATAATCCAAATAATCCGCCCGTCGCATCCTCGGCAATAGATGCCACGAATGCCATGCCGCCGGACGTTGCGCCGCCACCGGACGCGGCCCCCGACCAACAGCCGCCCGACCAAAATGCGGCGCCGGAAAATAATTCCGGAGGTTCCGGCGTGATTTTGCCGACGAAGCCATTCGCGCCCAATCAGAACGCGTTGACTTCGGAATTTTTGCCGCCGGCCACCGGCACGAACGTGGACGAGCTGCGTTTGAATTTCCGCAACGCACCATTGGAAATGGTCTTGAATTATTTGAGTGACGCGGCGGGTTTCATCATCATCGAGGAGACGCCCGTGCACGGCAATGTAAGCGTCATCAGCAGTCACCCGATGACGCGCGACGAGGCGGTGGATTTGTTGAATGAAGTGCTGAATCAAAACGGTTACGCCGCGATTCGCAGCGACCGCACGCTGACGATCCTGGACAAAAACGACGCGAAGACGCGCGACATCCCGGTGCGCGTCAGCAACAAGCCGGAGGAAATTCCGAAGAACGACGAGATCGTGACGCAAGTGATTCCCATCCGTTTTGTGGACGCCGGCGATCTGGTCAAAGATTTATCCTCGTTCGTTTCACCGCAGGCAACGGTCGTGGCCAATGACGCGGGCAATTCCATCGTCATCACGGACACGCAGGCGAACATCCGGCACCTCGTCGAAATCATCAAGGCGATTGATGGCAGCGCGGAAGCGGAAACGGAGATCCATGTGTTTCGCCTGAAATACGCCAGCCCGACGGACGTGGCGACGGAACTCGGCAATGTTTTTCCCAGCAGCTCCGGCGGTTCCGGAAATAACGCGCAAGCGCCGTTCCGTTTTGGCGGCGGCGGACCATTTGCCAGATTTTTTGGCGGCGGTGGCGGTGGCGGTGGCGGTGGAAATAATTCGGGTGGCAACAGCGCGAACGACCGCATTAAAAAAGCCACGCAAGTCACCGCGGTGGCGGATTCACGCATCCAAGCCGTCATCGTGACCGCGCCGAAAGACATGATGGAAGGGATTTCAGAAATGATGCAGAGCCTGGATGTGCCGTCCGACCGCGACCAGAATGTTTATGTGTTCCATTTGAACAATGGTGATCCGCAACAAGCGTTGTCGGTATTGCAAAATATGTTCCAGAGCAGCAGTTCATCGCGCGGCAGCAGCAGCGGCAGCAGCGCCTCGACGCAGAGCGCGTTGCAATTGCGTGCGCAAAATACCGCGACAACGACGAGTTCATCCAGCAGCTCCACGAGTTCCAGTTTTGGTGCCGGCAGCACGGGCGGCGGCGGAGGTGGTGTGCGATAATTTTTAGAGCGAACAATCTTAATTTTATTTCAAGGCAAACTATGAAAAATTTAATGAAACATTTCAGTGTCGCGGCGCTGGTGCTGTTCGCAGGCGCGCTGGTTATTCACGCGCAACAACGCACCGGCGGCGGCGGCTTCGGAGGTTATGGCGGCGGCGGCGGGAATCGTGGCGGCGGTTACGGTGGCGGTTACGGCGGCAGCAGTTCAACCAGCAGCCAATACAATAACAACGGCACGGTCGGCAGCGCGACGATCACCGTTGATCCGGATACGCACAATCTCGTGGTCATCGCCGATGCGCAGACGATGGAACAGATCAGCAACGTGATCCGCAATCTTGACATGCCCAAACCGCAAGTGTTGATCAAAGTCGTCTTCATGGAAGTGGATCTCAATAACGCCTCGGAAATCGGTCTGCAGGGAAGTTACACCGGCGGCAGTTTGGGCAGCAGCTTGGCGGGCATCACTGGTTATACGACAAATTTTACAGTTGCTCCGGCCACTGCAACTACGCCCGCAACAATCGTTCCCAGCAGCATCACACCGGTTCATCAAAGTTTTAACTTCGGCAACAGTTTTGGTTTGCCGCAAACTTTGACCGGCGCATCGGGCAATGGCGGACTTTATCAAGTTTTGGGAAATGATTTTACGGCGACGCTGCAAGCGGTGGCCACGGCGGGCAAGGCGCAAATCCTTTCGCGTCCGTCCATTCTGGCGCGCGACGGACAATTGGCGCAGATCGTCGTCGGCCAGAGCATTTATCTGCCGAGCGGCGTGGCTTTTGATTCGACGGGCACCGGCAGTTCGACCATTCCCATCATCCAAGGCGGTTATCAAAACGTCGGCATCATCCTGAACGTCACGCCTTTCATCGGTGACAATAGTTTGGTGCAAATGATCGTCCAGCCGGAAACCACTTCCGTGGATACTTCCAGCCAAGGCCAGGAAATCGCAGGCGGCGGTTTGTTGGGCAGCGCGATTTTTGCGCCGAACCTCGACGTGCGCATCGCCGACACCGTGGTTGTGACGCCCGACGCGCAGCCGGTAGTCATCGGCGGACTTATTTCCAGCACCAAATCTTCATCGGACACGAAAATCCCATTTCTCGGCGACATCCCGATTCTCGGAAATCTTTTCAAATCCACCGCCAAGAGCGGCGCGAAAACGGAATTGCTGATTTTCCTCACCCCGCACATCGTCCAGACACCGTCGCAATTGCTTCCGTTGTCCGCCACCGAAACGAAGCAAGCGCAGGGCACCATGACAACCAATTCAGTTTCCGAAGAAGAACTGGATCAATATCTCGAGCGCATCCCGATGAAAAAGCATTGAGATTGTTTTTTGCATTGCTGACGACCAATTAAAATCACGTATGAAATCTGACCATCGCGGCAAATGGGTTTCCGGGCTGTTGCTCGGAACATGGCTGCTCGTCGTCGCGTGGCAGGTTGAGGAACATCATCGCGTCGTCGAGACGGCGAAAACCGACCTGCGCAACCGCTCGCGCGAAATCGCCAGCACGCTCGGCGCCGTCACCCACGCGCTGCGTTTTCGCGGCACGGTTTTTCAGGAACGGCTCGAACCCGTCCTGAATGAACTCGTCAACCGCACCAACGCGTTGGTCAATTCCAGCGGCCTCGTCTATGTCGGTTTGTTGAATACCGAGGGCGAACCGGTCGTGGCCGTCGGCAATACCAATTTGCTGCCGCATGAAATTCTCACCGAGCGCGAAGAATGGTCGGACGATTACGTCACGTTTGTTTTGCCGGTCGAGGGCGCGAGCGTCACCACCGCCGGCGTGACGAATAATCCGACGATCGTCCTGCCGCCGCCGCCGCGTGATTTCACCAACAACGAACCGCGCGACCGTGATTTTTCCCGCCGCGGACTGCGGCTGGATTTTGCCGGCGGCACGAACGCCGGTGAATTTTCCTCCAATAATTTTCCGCCGCCGCCGACAAATGCCGCCGGAGAAATCGAGCCGCCGCCGCCGGACGATGGCCGCCGTCCGCCCGACGCCGGCGATCGGTCGCGCGGCAACCGCCGTCCGCCGTGGCTGCGTTCCATGTCCGAGGCCGATTTCAAAACGCTCATCGCCACACATGAATTGCACGGCCTCGTCCTCACGATGTCCACGGAAAATTTCCGCGCCGTCTCCGTTTCGGATTGGTGGCTGCGCTGCGTCATCAGCTTTTTTGCCGGCATTTCCGCGCTCGGCGTCGGCCTTGCGTGGCGCAACATCGCCAAGACCGCCGACCTGCAGATCCGCCTCGTGCGTGCGAGCGAATTGAATTCGCACTTGAAAGAAATGAATCTAGCCGCCGCCGGCCTCGCGCATGAAACGCGCAATCCGCTGAACATCATCCGCGGCCAGGCGCAGATGATTTCGCGCTTGCCTGCTTCGACCAATGACGTCCGCGAAAAATCCAAAACCATTGTGGATCAAACGGACAAAGTGACGGCGCAACTGACGGAATTCATCAACTACTCGCGTCCGCGCGAAGTGCGCCGCACAAAGATCGCGCTTGCACCCGCATGCAATGAAGTCGTCCGCACATTGAGCTTCGACATCGAAGAAAAAAAATTGCGCGTGGAAGTCGGCGACAACCCGCTCGCCATTGAAGCCGACGAACAATTGTTGCGACAAGTTTTGTTCAACCTGCTGCTCAATTCCATTCAAGCGGCGGATGTCGGCGGCCAGATCAAAATCTCCGCGCAGCGTTCCGGCGCGAACGAGGCGGTTTTGGAAGTCCGCGACGATGGTCCGGGTGTGCCGCTGGAAAACCGGTCGGAGATTTTCAAGCCGTATTTCACCACGCATCAAAAAGGCACAGGACTTGGATTGGCCGTCGTGCAGCAAAACGTCCTCGCGCACGGCTGGGAAATTGTCTGCCTCGGCAACGAACCGCGTGGTGCCATTTTCCGCCTCACGCATTTGAAGATCGCGGCTTAAAAATTATCCGGCCTGAAATTTCCGTATCGAGGAGTTAGCCCTCCGCGCCAATCGGATTGCCGGTTTAACTTTTTACCCGCAAAGATTTCAACGCCGTCAAAAAATCTTCCGGCAGCGGGGCTTCAAAAGTCATTTCTTTTTTCCGTCGCGGATGGGTGAAGGTCAGTTCGCGCGCATGCAACATCACGCGGGGCGCGGCGTAACCGGTCAGCGCGGTCATTTTTTTGTTCTGCTTCGCGCCGTAAGTTTCATCGCCGACCAGCGGATGGCCGAGGAATTGAAAATGCACGCGCACTTGATGGGTGCGACCGGTGTGGATCTGTGCCTCCATCAACGTCGCGCCGTAAAGCCGTTCGAGGGTGCGATAACTCGTCTGCGCGGCGCGGCCTTCGCCATCGGGCACGGCGGTCATGCGTTTGCGTTCGGTCGCGTGCCGCGCGATGTCGGCTTTGATCACGCCGCTCTTGCGCGCGGGTTCGCCGCAGACGAGCGCGTTGTAAAACTTCTTCACTTCGCGCGCGGCGAATTGTTCCGAAAGCGCGAGATGGGTTTCGTCATTTTTCGCGATGACGAGGCAGCCACTGGTTTCCTTGTCGAGCCGATGCACGATGCCCGGTCGCGCCACGCCGCCAATGCCGCTGAGCGAACCTTTGCAATGATGGAGCAGGGCATTGACGAGCGTGCCGTCGTCGTGACCGGCCGCAGGATGCACGACGATGCCGGCGGTTTTATTCAGCACGAGCAAGGTTTTATCCTCGTATAAAATATCGAGCGGAATTTTTTCCGGCTGCGCAACGGCGGGTTTGGCTTCCGGCCAGCGGATTTCAATCTTTTCGCCCGCGCGTGGATGATGCGTGTTTCTCGTCGGCTGACCATTGACGAGAATGTGGCCTTCTTCGATCAGCCGTTGCATCGTGCCGCGCGAGACGTCGGGAAATTTCCCGCGCAGAAACGCGTCCAGCCGCACGCCAGGCAGCGATTCTTCGATGGTCAAATGTTCAGTGCGCGTGGGCATAAAGATCAATTTGCCGCCGACTTCACCGCATGTTCATTTCGCCAGGTGATGATGAAAATCAATGCAACGCCGGTGCAGATGGCGGAGTCCGCAACATTGAACGCGGGAAAATCAAGCGGTTCCAAATTGCCGCGACGTTGCATGTAAAAATGTAAAAAGTCCACGACGGCGTGACGATGCGGATTCAGGCGGTCAGCAAGGTTGCCGATGATGCCGCCGAAGATCAGTCCGAACGCGATCTGACCAAGGATACGATCCGCGCTAAAGTGCCGCCGCGTGAGAAACAGCGCGACGAGCGCCGCGATGGCGATGACGGCGAGCAAGGTGTTATTGCCGGTGAACATGCTCCACGCCGCGCCGGTGTTGGCGCGATGCGCAAGGTTGAAGAAACCGGGGACGATGACGTTTTCATCACCTTCAGGAATGGAACGCAGCACCAGCCATTTCGCAAATTGGTCGAGCGCGATGATGATGAGCGCCAGCCCGAAAATACGGCGGTTCGATTTCTCGAAAATGGGATTGTTGGCTGCCATGATAAATTTGTGGACACGCATTAAATACCATTTTGTCCAAAAAACAATGCGATTCACGCTTTCAAATGGGTTGAATTACCGTTTTATCTGGCGCGAAAAATGGTTACAATAAACGCATGGCGTTGGTGAGAATTCTCGTGGACGGTTACAGTTTGCTGCACCATTGGCCGGAACTGGCCGAGGGTGCGCCGCGTCATTCTGAAACGGCGCGGGATGCGCTGGTGGAAATGTTGACGCAATATCAAGACGCGACCGGCACGCCGGTGACGGTTTTTTTTGACGGGCGCGGCAATCGTAAATCAAAGCCGAAAAATGAATCGCTCGGCGCGGTGGAAGTTTTATTTTCCAACAGCGGCCAGACGGCGGATGATCTGATCGAACGCGCGGCGCACCGCTTTCAAACTTACGGCGAAGTTTTGGTCGTGACGGATGATTATGCGGAGCGCGACATGGTCAGCGGCTTCGGCGGCTCCGTCGCGAGCTGCGCGAATTTCATCGGCATGATCCACGGCGCATTATCTACATTGGCTGAAAATCTGAACCGTCACAACCGCGCCGAACAAAATCGTTTCTCCCGTCTATCTTAAAAATCATGAGCAAACTTAAATTCGTCCTGAAAAAATTCGCAGCGCGCGGGCTTTTTGCCGTGCTGGCAGTTCAGGTTTTATTTTCCCGCGCCTCGGCGCAAACCGCGCCGGAACCGCCGCAACGCTGGCTGTTCGTTTTCGACACGTCGTCAACGATGAAAAAACGGCTGCCGGCGACCAAGCTGGAACTGAAAAATATTTTCATCAGTTCCGTCAGCGGTGAATTGCACGCAGGCGACAGCGTGGGCGTATGGACGTTCAACCAAAAAATCCGCACCGGCGAATTTCCGCTGACCACCTGGATGCCGCAATTTGCCGCCACCGTGTCCTCGAACCTCGTGGCCTTTCTCGATCGGCAACATTATTCGGGCGACACCCGTTTTGCCGTGCTGAACCAAACACTGGGCAACGTCATCAATAATTCCGAACGGCTGACCATCGTCATTTTTTGCGACGGCGCGGACACGCTCAAGCTGACGCCTTACGACGACGGTATCAACCAGACTTTTCAACAGATGCAGCCGGCCCAGAAAAAATCCGGTCAGCCGTTCGTGCTCGTTATCCGGACGCAACGGGGTGGATTTGTCGGCGCAACGGTGAATGTGCCGCCGGGAAATCTTGACTTGCCGCCGTTCCCGCCGCTGCCGCCGCCGATTGAAATTGCGCCGCCAAATCTGCCGCCACCGCCGGTGATCGCGCCCGTGCCGCCGCCGGTGATTGCTACGCCGCCGCTTGTGATCGTCGGCACTAATGTTGGCACGAACATTAATGACATGCCGAAAATCGTGCCGCCACCGGTGCGCGCGGTGGTGACAAATTCGCCGCCAGCCGCCGCGACTGCAAGTGGCGACGGAACAACAGCCATCGTTGCGCCAACTCCGCCGCCCGCACCCGTACCATTGGTGAATCCGCCGGAAACAGAAAATGCCAAACCGGTGCCAACCTCAACCATTACGGCGAAAACTTCCGTTGCCGCCGCGCCAACAAACAGCGCGCTGGCAACTGCCAATGGCGGCGACAGCAACAATGACGGTGGCACTCGTATCTTGATTTTTGTGGGAACCGGACTGTTGCTGGCGGCGATTGTGCTGATCCTTTTTCTGGCGTTGCACAAGCCGCGCGCCCGCCGCGAAAGCCTCATCACGAGTTCGATGCAGACCGGTTCACAGCGGACGTTGAAGAAATGATTTCATTCCGCGCGTGACTTTTGCGCGCCGCTCTGGAAAATTTTCCCACCATGAAAATTTTCAAATCACTCTTGAGCCTCGGCGTCGCCGGATTGTTCGCCGCCGGATGTTCCAACGAAAAAACCGCCCCGCAAACGGATAGCTCCAATTCCGTCACCGTCGCAAACAGCAATGCCACGGGTTCGATCGCGACCAATGCTGCATCCATTTCCGCCGCCGCACCGGCGATTGGCGATTTCAGCGATCCGTCCAAACTTACCGCGACGGCTCCTGATTCATTCAAAGTTTTATTCGACACAACGAAAGGGCAATTCACCATCGAAGTCACGCGCTCGCTTTCACCGAATGGCGCGGACCGTTTTTATAATCTGGTCAAATCCGGGTTTTTCACTGACATCGCTTTCTTCCGCGTGATTCCGGGTTTTATGGCGCAATTCGGAATTCACGGCGATCCGGCCGTTGCCGCCAAATGGCGTGACGCAAACATTTCAGACGACGCGGTCAAGGGCAGCAATACGCGCGGGGCGATCACTTTTGCCGACGCCGGCCCGAACACGCGTTCGACGCAGTTGTTCATCAATTTTGGCGACAACGTGAACCTTGATAGCATGGGCTTTTCGCCGTTCGGCAAAGTGATTTCCGGTCTGGATGTCGTGGACAAGATCGACGGCGAATATGGCGAAGGCGCACCGCAAGGCAACGGGCCGGATCAAAGCCGCGTCCAAAGCGAAGGCAATGCCTATCTGAAAAAAGATTTTCCAAACCTTGATTACATCAAATCCGTGACCATTATTCCGTGATAAAAATTTAACCACCAAAAAATAATTTTATGAGCGAAGTTGCAATTCTGAATACCAGCGCGGGCGAAATAGTTCTCGAATTCTGGCCGGACGTCGCGCCCGGCCATGTCAAAAATTTCATTGATCTTGCCAAAAAAGGTTTTTACGACGGCACGGCTTTTCACCGCGTCATCAAAGGCTTCATGATCCAGGGCGGCGATCCGTTGACGAAAGATGCCAGCAAAGAATCGCAGTGGGGCACGGGCGGTCCCGGCCATCAGATCAAAGCCGAGTTCAACGACAAGGCGCACACGCGCGGCGTGCTTTCGATGGCGCGTTCGCAAAGTCCCGATTCCGCCGGCTCGCAATTTTTCATCTGTCACGGCGACCCGCGTTTTCTCGACCGCCAATACACCGCGTTCGGCAAACTCATCAAGGGCGACGACGTGCTGGAAAAAATCGCCACCACGCCCACGCGCCCCGGCGACCGGCCCGTGACGAAACAAACGCTCATCAGCGTGAAAATTGTTCCGGCGGATTCGGTGAAATAAATTTT
>JAMFSG010000112.1 GCA_026225155.1 Verrucomicrobiota bacterium | reverse complement strand
CGGCCGGTTCACCTCGGTGAATTTGGCGCTTACATCAAGGCCGACGAGCAATCGCGCGCGAATTTTTATTCGGCCTTGCGGCGGACGGCGGAAGCGGAAAATATCGGCTGGTGCATCTGGGATTGGAGCGCGAATTTCCGTTACTGGGACAAAAAAAACGGGCAGCCGATGCCCGGAATGCACGAAGCACTTTTTGGCCGGTAGGTGAAATGAACCACCGGTCAGGTTCGCAGTCAAATTACTGACATGAAATTGACACGGCTGGGATTTTTTTTATTGGCGTTCACACCGTTGTTCGCGCGGGCGGATAGTGGTGATGAAGTGGTCGTCCTCTACAATTCGCGCGTGCCGGAATCCAAAATGGTCGCGCAACATTACGCCGCCGCGCGCAATGTTCCCGCCAGGCAGATTTTCAGTTTTGCGATCACGCCCGGCGAAGTGATCACGCGCGCGGACTTCACGGATGATTTGCAAAAGCCGCTCGCCGCCGATCTGGTGAAGGCGAAACTGTGGAAATTTGGCGAAGCTAAAATTGCCGCGAACGGCAACGTGCCGGAACACACCGAAGAACGCGTGGTCGAATCCAAAATCCGCTATGCCGTTTTATGCTGGGGCATGCCGTTGAAAATCGCACCAGACGATTCCATCAAAGAACCAGACGCCAAAGCTTTGGGTGCCAATTTTCAACACAACGAAGCTTCCGTGGATTCCGAACTCGCGTGGCTGCCGTTGTTGAAAATGAAAGTGCAATTAACCGGCCCGCTGCCCAACCTGCTTTACACCTGCACGAACCAGACGATGTTGTCGCCGCTGAATGGTTTGCTGCTCGTCGCGCGGCTGGACGGCCCGACGCCGCAAATCGCCAACGCGCTCGTGGACAAAGCGATGGAAGCCGAAAGCAATGGTTTTTGGGGACGCGCATATTTCGATGCGCGCGGTTTGATGCGCGGTAATCCTTATTTTCTTGGCGACGAATGGCTGACGACCGGCGCGGCGATTTGCAAACAGGAAGGTTTTGATACGGAGACTGATACTAATGAAGAACTATTTCCCGCGTCGTATCCGTTGAGCCAGATCGCGGTTTACGCCGGCTGGTATTCGCGCGAAGCCAACGGGCCATTCACACTGCCAAAAGTGGAATTCATGCCCGGTGCATTCGCTTATCACCTGTATTCATTGAGCGCGGAAACGTTGCGCGATCCCACGCGGAATTGGTGCGGGACTTTGCTCGCCAAAGGCGCGACCTGCACGATGGGTTGCGTCTATGAACCGTATCTGCAATTCACACCGAACATCGCGTTTTTTCTGCAATCATTTTTCAACGGCTATACGTTCGGCGAAGCGGCCTGGGTGTCGCAACCCGCGCTTTCGTGGCAAACGACCGTCATCGGCGATCCGCTGTATCAACCTTTTAAAAAATCGCCACCAGAAATCCACGCGCAACTCGCGCGCGAAAAAAATCCGCTCATCGAATGGTCATTCAACCGGCTCGTAAATCTTGATCTCGTCCACGGCTTGCGCGCGCCGCAACTCGCAAATTTTCTGGAAAATGTTCCCGCCACGGCGCAAAGCGCGGTGCTGACGGAAAAACTGGCGAACCTTTACGATGAATCCGGAAAAACGGAATCGGCCATTGACACCTGGCAGCGCGCGCTGACGTTGAAACCGACGCCGCAACAGCGCATCCGCATCCGCCGCACGCTCGCGGAAAAACTCGTCGCCGATGGGCGCGACGCGGACGCGGCGGAAAACTGGCGGCAACTCATCGCCGAAGAGCCGGATTATTCCGGCCTGCCGATCGTCCGCGAAAAATTGCAGGAATTAGAACAGCAAATTGCAGCGGAAAAGAAAAAATAGAACGATGAAAATCACAACAAATAGAATAATTGCAGGACTCGTTTTATTGTTGGGTTTATTTTCCGTCCTTATTTGGCTATCTTTCAATGTTTGGCATATTTTCAACATTGCAAACATCGTTTCAGGAAATCCAAATTAGAAGACTCTTTTTTCGTGTGTTTTACGACTTTCGTGGTTAAAAAATTCCCATGCCGATTTTTTTCGACACGCACGCGCATCTGGATTATCCCGAATTTGCGCCGGACTTTTCCGAGGTGCTCGCCCGCGCGCAAGCCGCTGGAATTTCCAAGCTGATTTCCATCGGCACGAATTTGCAAAGCAGCCGGCGCGCGATCGAACTTGCCGAAAAGTTTCCGCAGATTTACGCCGTCGTCGGCTGGCATCCGTCGGACGTTTTGGAAGCGCCGGAAGATTTACGTCCTGCTCTACGCGAACTTGCGGTGCACCCAAAAGTCGTCGCCATCGGCGAATGTGGATTGGATTATTATCGCCTGCCCAGTTCGCAAGGCGGCAGCGCGGATGACGACGCGCATTACAAAAAACGGCAGGCGGAAATTTTCCAGCAACAACTCGAAGTCGCGGTCGAATTTAATTTGAACTGCGTCATCCACCAACGCGCTTCGTTTGACGATACCCTGGCGCAATTAAAACCATTCACCGGAAAAACGCGCGGCGTTTTTCATTGCTTCGGCGAATCGGTGGAACGGCTGAACCAGATTTTGGAAATCGGTTCGCTCGTGAGTTACACCGGCATCGTGACTTTCAAAAATGGACAAAACATCCGCGACGCCGTGGCCGCAACGCCGCTGGGAAAATTCATGTTGGAAACCGATTGCCCGTATCTCGCGCCCGTGCCGTATCGCGGCAAGCGGTGCGAACCGGCGTTCGTCAAAGAGATTTCCGAAACCGTCGCGCAAACGAAACTATGCTCGCTCGAAGAATTGAGCGCGGTGACGTGCACGACGGCGCTGGAATTTTTTCCGAAATTAAAAAATTAATTTCCATAAAATTGACGTCCGCGCAATCTGCACGTCTCGTTTTTGAACTTTCAGTGTCCAATCTTTCGGCAATTTTTTGATCTTCAAAAAATAACTTTTCTCCATTTCCTGCGCATTCGCGCAACAGCCTTGTTTCAAGACACTTAAAATTTTTTGGCACGGCAGTTGCGAACTCCCGCTTGCGGCAAGAACAAAATTATCCGCCGTTTGCGGATAGGCCGCAATTTTTGAACCACGAAAAAAGGAATTTTGAATTTATGAAAATCTCAATTGCAACCGCCCTGCTGGCTTTGCCCATTCTGCTCACTTCTTGCGCCACGCCGCCGCCGCCGCAGGCGTTTCACAAGGCGGACCAAACGGCCTTGGTCATTGATTCGTTGGACGGTAACACCTGCCGGCTGGTGCAGCCGACGATCACGGACAAGGAACAAAATGATCAAGCCTTGACGGAAGCCAACAAACTTCCGCAGCACGATACGGCGGTGGTCATTTTGGAAAATTACAACGAGCCGCAGCCCGGCGCGGAATTCCGCGACCGCAGCGTGTCGCTGTTCGTCGGCCTGCGCGGCGCGGGCTATAAGAACATCGTCTTCCTGCAAGGCAAAGGCGTGAGCGACCCCGAAGGCTTGATCACGCTTGCCAAATACGACTGACATTTTTCGGGAAGTTAGGGTTACCGGCTCGCTGGTTTTCATAGTTCCAGCGAGCCGTTTTCTTTTCAGTTGCCGCTGGCCTCGGCTCATGGATAATCGCCGGGTTATGCCAGAAGAACTTCAGCTACGCATTCACGGCGACGCTTCGTTGCCGACGCTGATTTATTTTCCCGGTATGCACGGCGATTGGACCCTCGTTAGCAGATTTCGCAAACAACTTCTCGGCAAAGTTCGTTTCGTTGAATTCACTTATCCACGCACGCTGGAATGGTCGCTGGACGATTACGCGGCCAATATTGAAATCGCGCTTGCACAAAACAATATCACCACGGGCTGGCTGCTCGGTGAATCTTTCAGTTCGCAAATTGTCTGGCCGTTGGTCGCTCGCGGAAATTTTCAAGCGCAAGGAATCATTCTTGCCGGCGGTTTTGTCAAACATCCGTTCTGCTGTTTCATTAGACTCACTCGAAAAATTTTCGGATTGTCGGCACTTTCACTTTTGGTTTGGACGATGTATGGCTTCACCAAATCTGTCCGCCGCTGTTTTCGTCTCTTTCGGAAATCGCGTCCGAAGACGGATGAATTTGCCGAACGCCGGACCAAGCTGGACAGCCAAGCCGCCGTTCATCGTCTGCATTTGATTGCCGAAAGTGATCCGCGTGCAACTGCCCGCGCCACCAACTTGCCGATTTTCTACATCTCCGGATTTATTGACCCGATTGTGCCGTGGCTTTTCGTGCAAAGTTGGTTGAAGAAAAATTGTCCATCCCTGCGCGCCACAAAAATCGTTTCGCTGGCTGACCACAATATCCTCGGCACCGGCACGGAAAAGGCAGCGGCGCAAATTTTGACGTGGATGAATGCGTGATGGCTTTCATTTGCCGCGCAACTTTTCTAGCGTATAGTGCGTCCGTAAAACGTATGACACGGCAACAAGTCCTCGACCTCTATTTTCTCGACGCGCGGCACAAGCTCATCGAACTCGCCGCGTTTCTCGACCGCGTCGAACGCGCCGAAGGTGAAGATGATTTTCGCCTGCAAAGTTTCCGCGCCGCGCTCACCAAGCTGGATGGGAAAAAGAAAAACAAGGCAAAAGCCGTTTTGCTCGCGTTCAGCGATCCAACCACAAAGCCGATTGAAAAAGCATTTGGCAAAGGAGCCGTCGGCGCATTCTCAAAATAAAAACCAATGCGCTACATCGAACCTCACGCCCACATGGTCAGCCGCACGACGGATGATTACGAACGCATGGCCCTCGCCGGTTGCGAGGCCGTTTGCGAACCCGCATTCTGGGCCGGCTTCGACCGCAATTCCGTGGACGGCTTTCACGATTATTTTTCCCAGCTCACCGAACATGAGCCGAAGCGCGCCGCGAAATTCGGTCTGAAACATTTTTGCTGGCTCTGCATCAATTCCAAGGAAGCCGAGGATGTAAAACTCGCCGAGGAAGTCATTGCGCTCGTGCCGCAATTTCTGGAACGCAAAAATGTGCTCGGCATCGGCGAGATCGGGTTGAATAAAAATTCGCGGAACGAATTGCGCGTGCTCGAACTGCAGATTGAACTCGCGGCCAAATACGATCAGTTGATTTTAGTCCATACGCCGCACCTCGAAGATAAATTGAAAGGCACGCGACTGATTCTCGACGTTTTGAAGAATGACAAACGCATCCGACCCGAGCGCGTCATCATTGACCACGTCGAGGAACACACGGTGGAAATGGTTTTGGATTGCGGGATGTGGGCGGGCATGACGTTGTATCCCGAAACCAAATGCACGCCGGCGCGCGCGATTGATATTTTGGAAACCTACGGTCGCGAACGCATCTGGATGAACAGCGCGTGCGATTGGGGCATTAGCGATCCGCTGGCGGTTCCGAAGACGGCGCTGGAGATGAAAAAACGCGGCCATCTCGCCAGCGCGATTGAGAAAGTGATTTTCTTGAACCCGAAAAAATTTCTGCGCCAATCGGGCAAGTTCAAAACCGTTTGAACAATTTTTAGTTCGCCCAGATCGTTCCCGCCGAGCTGACGGGCATGAACTGGCCGTTGCCGATGTATTGCAGTTCGACCGCCGAACCCTGG
>JAMFSG010000111.1 GCA_026225155.1 Verrucomicrobiota bacterium | reverse complement strand
GGCTTTCCCGCGCGGACGTTTATATCGCGAATATTTTGAAATGCCGTCCCGACACGCCCGGCCAAAGTTCCGGCAACCGCAAGCCCACGCCGGGCGAAATGGCGACGTGCATTCCGTATCTGCACGAGCAGATTGATCTGATCCGTCCGAAAGTTCTGGTCGCGCTCGGTGCCACCGCCGTTGAAGGTTTGCTCGGCAAAACTGTTGGCATCACCAAATTGCGCGGCAACTGGCAGGAATATCGCGGCACGCCGCTGATGCCGACGTATCATCCGGCGTATCTCTTACGCAACCAGGCGATGAGCGAAAAGCGCCGCGTCTGGGAAGACATGCTGGCCGTGATGGAAAAACTCGAAATGCCGATCAGCGAGAAGCAGCGGAATTATTTTTTGAAGGCGTGAAAACTTTTTAGACAGAATGACAGAATTTGCCGAATGAAAAATTCAGGTAGGGCAAAGCTGCCGCTTTGCCCGTTTTTAATTCAGGAATAAACAGAAGGCGCAAAACGAACGAAGAATCTTTGTTTCCTTCGTGGCCTTCTGTGAAAAAATCGGCTGTGAAAATTGGGCGGAGCGGCAGCTCCGCCCTACCATAATTGAATCCGCAAAATTCTGTTCATTCCGCCTTTCATTTCCGCTATAAACCACGCGCGATGTTGAAACAATTGATTGATTGGTATTCCGGCGTGCTGGATCAATGGGGATTTTGGGCGGTCGGTTTGTTGATGACGATCGAAAGCACGTTCCTGCCGATTCCGAGCGAAGTCATCGTTCCGCCAGCAGCTTACAAAGCGTGGAGCGGCGGCGGCTTGGAATTTTTTGGCGCGCGTTATTCCGGTTGGCCGGCGGAGATTTTGCTCGTTGTCATCGCTGCGCTCGGTTCATGGCTCGGCGCGGCGTTGATGTATTGGGTATCGCGATTGGCGGGTCGTCCACTGGTTCTGTGTTACGGAAAATATTTTTTGATCTCTCGCGAAAAAGTCGAGGGCGCGGAAAATTGGGCGGCGCATTACGGCGCATTCGGAATTTTCGCGGCGCGGCTGTTGCCGGTGGTGCGACATCTCATCGGCATTCCGGCAGGTATCGTGCGGATGAATTTTTTGAGCTACTCGCTTTACACGCTGGCGGGCGCGGCGACGTGGAGCGCGGTTCTGTGCTGGCTCGGCGTGAAAGTCGGCGGCCAGATCAGCAAGGGCGAAATGCACAAAGTCACATTTTCGTTGCTGGCTTTTTTGGTCATCGTCGGCGCGATTTATTATTTTTTTGTGCACCGGCACATGGCGAAGAAATCGTGATTCGTTGAAGCGTTGCATTGTTGAATCGTAAATTTCCGGCGCGCCATTCGATTCAACGATTTAACGCTTCAACTTTTCAACGAATAAATTCTTTGCGCCTTCGCGCCTTTGCGGGAAGCTTTAAAGCTAATGGCCGCATCGGAACATATCCGTAAAAAATTGAGCAGCGTCCCGCACAAGCCGGGCGTGTATCTGCACAAAGACCGCTTCGGCACGGTCATTTACGTCGGCAAAGCGTTGAGCTTGCGCAAACGCGTCAGCCAGTATTTTCAATCCGCGCGCCGTTCCGCGTGGGATCTGAAATTCAACGCGCTCGTTGAGGCGATCCATGATTTTGACATCCATGTCGTGCGCAGCGAACCCGAGGCGCTGCTGCTCGAAAGCAAACTCATCAAGGAATTCAAACCGCGTTTCAACATCAGCCTGCGCGACGACAAACGTTATTTGATGCTGAAAGTGAATCTCAACGATCCGATTCCGAATTTCACTTTCACGCGTTTGAAAAAAGACGACGGCGCGCGCTATTTCGGTCCGTTCGTGAATTCGATGGCCTTGCGCAACGTCGTTGCCGTCGCGC
>JAMFSG010000110.1 GCA_026225155.1 Verrucomicrobiota bacterium | reverse complement strand
GGCACGACGCACGCAATTCTGATGGCGGAAAATGTCGTAAAAGAAAATTTCGCGGCAATCAATGCCGATGATTTTTACGGCCAGAACGCCTACAAAGTTCTCGCGCAACATCTGACTGCCGGCACGACCGATTACGCGATGGTCGGTTTTATTTTGCGCAACACGCTGTCCGATTTCGGCAGCGTCGCGCGCGGCGTTTCGCGTGTGGATGCGAATAATTATCTCACCAACATCGTGGAGCTGACCAAAATCGAACGCGACGGTTCCGCCGCGAAAAACACCGACGCCGATGGCAAAATCACCAAACTCAACGGCGACGAAGCGGTCTCGATGAATTTCTGGGGCTTCACGCCCGCACTGTTTCCGCAGATCAAGATCGAGTTTGAAAAATTTCTGAAAAAGTCCGGCGGCGAACAAAAATCCGAATGTTACATCCCCGCCACCGTGGGCGACCTCGTGACGAGCGGCCAGGCTAAATGCAAAGTGCTGCGCTCACCGGATTCCTGGTTCGGCGTGACGTATCGCGAAGACCGGCCAACCGTCGTCGAAAGCATCCGCAAGCTCATTGCGCGCGGCGATTATCCCGAAAAATTGTGGACTTGAAGGGTGCGTGCGCAAGCACCGCAACTTTTTCTTCCGGCCGGCGTTTGATTGAAAGTCAGTCAAACCGCAACGTCCTTAATCAGAAGAAAATTATGCGTCATTTCAAAATCATTTTAGCCGGCATGGGCGCCTGCATTTTGCTGTCATTTCACGCTGGCGCGCAGGATGCAACCACCAACACGCCTGCGACGATCATCGAGAATTTCGAATTACAAACCGGCACGGTCATCGTCAAGGGTTTTAATCTTGTCGGCACCATCACCCTCGGCAATGGCGTCATTTCCGTGCGCGCCAAGGAATCCAACGACGTCAATCACGGCCAGAAAGTTTACGGCATCGCAATTGGCTGGAGCGGTGCCAGCCCTAATGTTGGCGGCATTTCCAAAGGTTTTATGGCGGTGGATTATGATGAATTGGAATCGTTCATCAGCGGCATCAATTATATCTGCAATGTCACTTACGACGTGACTCCGATGTCGGGGTTCGAGGCGAGTTATGCGACCAAGTCCGGCCTGCGCATCATCGCCCACAGCGACCGGCGGCAGGGCGGCATCAACGCTTTTTTGCAATTCGGCGACTGGCAACGGATTCAACTCAATTCGGACCAGCTTGCACAACTGAAAAGCCTCGTCTCGCAGGCGAAAACGTCACTCGACGCGCTGAAATAATATTTTGCCTGCAGTTGGGGGGTGGGGCGCGCGTCCCCGAGCCGAGGCAATCAAAGTTCAAGCGACATCCGGCTCGCGGGGACGCTCGCCCCACCCGCCAAAATTGCACTTGACCGTTTTGAAACTGCGCGCTTTTTGTTTCATCCTTCTCAAATAATTTTCCGCACGACGCTGTCGCGTTGTGCCCAATCGGGATTCAAATCCGGAAAATCCAGATTGTAATTCAGCCCACGACTTTCCGGTCGCTGCAACGCGCAGGCCACAATCAGCTCCGCCACCGTTGCGATATTGCGCAATTCCAGCAAATCGTTTGTCACGATGAAATTCCAATAATAGTCGTGGATTTCTTCCTGCAGATTTGCGATGCGTTTTTGCGCGCGCTGCAACCGTTTGTTCGTCCGCACGATGCCGACGTAATCCCACATCAAACGCCGGATTTCATCCCAATTGTGCGAGACGACGACGAGTTCGTCTGCGTTCGTCGCGTTGCCGGATTGCCACAACGGAATTTTCAAATCCGTCTTTTCCACGGGCGACGAAAGAATTTTTTCCGCCGCGCGATGCGCGCACACGAGCGCTTCCAAAAGCGAATTGCTCGCCAGCCGGTTCGCGCCGTGCAAACCCGTGCAAGCCACTTCGCCGACGGCAAAAAGTCCCGCGATGTCCGTCGCGCCATCAATGTTCGTCACCACGCCGCCGCACTGATAATGCGCCGCCGGCACGACCGGAATCGGCTCGCGCGTGATGTCAATGCCGTAGCGCAAACACGTTTGATAAATGTTCGGAAAACGCTCGATGATGAATTTCGCCGGCTTGTGTGTGATGTCGAGCAGAACATGATCCGCGCCGGTCTTTTTCATTTCACTGTCAATCGCGCGCGCCACGATGTCGCGCGGCGCGAGCGATTTCATTTCGTGAACGCCGTCCATGAATTCGCGTCCGTCGAGATTTTTCAAAATCCCGCCTTCGCCGCGCACGGCTTCGGAAATCAAAAATGATTTCGCCTTCGGATGATACAAACACGTCGGATGAAACTGCACGAATTCCATGTTCGCGATGCTCGCGCCCGCGCGATACGCCATCGCCACGCCGTCGCCCGTCGCGATGTCAGGATTCGTCGTGTAAAGATAAACTTTGCCGCAGCCGCCCGTCGCCAGCAACGTCACCGGCGCGGAAAAAGTTTCCACGCGATTATTTTTTTTGTCAAAAACGTAAGCGCCGAGACAACGGTTTTCCAATTCGGAATTCGGAATTCGGAATTCGGAATTGCCGCGCTCCGCACTCCGCGCTCCGCGTTGCCCCGTGATTTTTTGCGAGGTGATCAAATCAATGGCGAGATGGTTCTCAAAAATTTCGATGTTCGGCGATTTGGAAATCGCATCGAGCAACGCACTTTCAATTTCGTGGCCGGTCATGTCCTTCGCGTGCAAAATCCGGCGACGCGAATGGCCGCCTTCGCGTCCCAAATCCAATTCGCGCGAACCGTCCTTGGCGCGATGTTCCGACTCGGAAAATTTCATGCCGAGGTCAATCAATTCCTGGATCCGCGCCGGTCCTTCCTCGACGATCGTGCGCACGACATTTTCTTTGCACAAACCCGCGCCCGCTTCCAGCGTGTCGCGCACGTGCAGCTCAAACGAATCGTCCTTGCCCGTCACCGACGCGATGCCGCCCTGCGCATAATTCGTGTTCGACTCCGCGCGATTTTTTTTTGTGACGATGGCCACGCGCCCGCGCGGCGCAACCTTCAACGCAAACGAAAGCCCCGCAATGCCGCTGCCGAGAATGAGAAAATCGAATTGTTTCATTTTACAATTTTGCGTTATCAATCAACCGCGTTTTGCCGAAGAAAACCGCCAGCGCCATTTGCGTTCCGCGTTTCACTTGCGCGACCGGCGCCAAAGTTTCGGGATCAAAAAATTCGACGTAGTCCAATTTTGCCAGCGGCGCGGCGGTGATGAATTTTTGCAGATCGGTTTTCAAGCGCGCGGCGGAAACGGATTTTTTTTGCACCGCCGCTTTCGCCGCTTGCAGCGCGTGAAATAAAATCACCGCCTGTGCGCGCTGTTCCGCGTCGAGATACTTATTGCGCGAACTCATCGCCAAACCGTCTTTTTCACGCAAGGTCGGCGCGACGATTATTTTCACCGGAAAATTCAAATCGGCGACCATGTGCTGAATGACGCCGGCCTGTTGAAAATCTTTTTGTCCGAAAACGGAAACGTCCGGCAACACGATGTTGAAAAGTTTCGCCACCACGGTCGTCACGCCGCGAAAATGCGTCGGACGCGATGCCCCTTCCATCGGGCGCGATAATTTTTCTTCAACGACGTAAGTGCTGAACGATTGCGGATTGCGGATTGCGGATTGCGGATTTTTCCGGCCCAGATACATCTCCGCATCGCTTGGCGTGAACACGACATCCGCACCTTCCGCGCGGCACAGTTTCAAATCACGTTTCAAATCGCGCGGATATTTCGACAAGTCTTCGGTCGGCGCGAATTGCGTCGGGTTCACGTAGATGCTCACGACGACTTTGCCATTTTTTCCGACGCGTTGGCGCGCCTCGCGCACGAGGCTCAAATGACCGGCGTGCAGATAACCCATCGTCGGCACAAAGCCGATTTTGATTCCCGCGCGCTGCCATTTTTTGGCGAGCCGTTGCATCGCGGCAACGGAAGAAACGATTTGCATGGAAAGAAGATTGCGCAGAAGCGACGCGCATTCAAATCGAAACCGTCACGGCGATTTCAGCGCGCCGACGTCGTTGGTGGAAAATTTGATGTAGGCGAACAATTCCGGGATGTGCGAATCCCAAACGCCGTGGCGCGTCCAGAACCAGCCGCCGGAATCTTTCGCGGACGGCGCTTCTTTGTAAGAATTAAAACGTGAAAAATCCATGCGCCACACGTCACCATCTTTCGGCGGAAACGCGCGGCCATCCGCACGCGCAAGTTCTTTCATTCCCGCCCACGGAAACGCGAGTTCAACCGTCCAGCCACGATCGCGGTCGCGGTCGTCATTCACCGTGCCGTCGAGAAACACGGCGGTTTGTTTGCCAGGAAAATGCCAGTTGAAATTTCCCAATCGTCCGCCGCGCGGATGATTCGTGAAACCGACGCCGTTGAACGGCACCATATTCGTGCGTGCAAATTCAGGCGACTGCGCGTAGCCGTCTTTTTCATATGCGTCGTCCCAGATGAAAAACGCCTCGTAAGTCGTGTTGAAACCGTTGATCTCAAATTCGTAATACGCGTCGCGCCCGGCGATAAAAACTTCCTCGTCGTTGTCGTAATAAATCGGCGAATTGTTCGTCGTATATTTCGCGTGCAAGAACGGTTCTTCACAGCGGAACGCGACGTAGAGATTCGTCTCATCCCATAAAACTTGCGCGTGGTTGGCGTGAATCGTCGGCTGGCCGGTGATGATGTCCACAAAACGCGGCGACAACGGCGCTTGCTGCCACGCGGTTTCATCCAATTTTCCGTCAATGTGAATCGGCTCGTTGACGTGATAAGCCGTGTAGTGCGCGATCTCATTTTCGGGAACGGGAAATTTCCAGTCGTCCGCGAATGCAGAAAGTGGCAGCAAAAGAAGAAATAACAGGCGGATCATAAATGCGTAAATTTATTATTTTTAACCACGGATGGACACAGATAAACACGGATGAAAAAACTTTGTCCGCAGATTGCGCGGATTGGCACAGATTTTTTTACAGAATCTTTTCTGCGAAAATCAGCGTAATCTGCGGATGCTTTTATCCGTGTTTATCTGTGTCCATCCGTGGTTTCAAAAGTTTAATGGCAATTCCGCCGTGAACGTCAAACCGGGATCGCCACGGCGTTGCATCGTTTCGCAAAGCGTCCGCAGACTTGGCTGGATTTTTTGCGTGGACATTTTCCCGTTCACGTTCAACGTCACTGGTTTTGAAAAATCAATCAAACGACTGTCGAGCAAAACGGTTGCGTTCGCGACGTTCGTTGTCGTCACGGTGATTTGATTGTCGCGGCAGATCGCATCAATCTCGCTTTCCTTCGCGGGCGAATCCGTGTGCAGCCAGAAAAAATCCGTGATGACTTTGTCCGTCATCAGCCATGTCAATTCGCGCGGCGCGGCATTGCGCACGGCGGGATACATCTCTTTGATCTTGTCGCGGTCCGGCAGATTTGGATGCTCGACACCGGCCGGAATCGTCACGGTCACGGGAAAAATATCCATGCGATCGCCACGCAATTGCGCGATTTCATCCTGAAATTTTTTATCGCGCCACAAGCGGCCATACGCTGTGTCTAATCCACCGACCATGCTGGTGAAAATCGTATTGCGCAAAGTTTTTGCGACCGTTTCGCCATCCGTTGGCGCGCCCGCGCTCGCGTGAATAGCCGCGAACAAATCCGGTTCCTTCGGCCCGATGGCAAACGCGCCGTAACCGCCGTGCGAATAACCCATGATGAAAACTTTGTCGGGGTCCACGTCGCCGAAAAATAAAAACTGATGCACGAGATTCGCGACGAGCGAATAAACGTAATCGTCGTAAAAACCGTTCCAAGTGTCGTTCGGCGCGCGCAACGCGAGATAAATGTAGCCGCCCGCCTCGGGATGTTCCTTGTAATGCGTCTGCATGATTTTCCACTGACTGTCGTTGACTTCTTTTTCCGTGCCGCCGCCGCCGTGCATCGCGATGAACAGCGCCCAGCCGTTCGTCGGACGCGTGCCGACATATTTGATCGTGTAAGGGCTGGTGTAATTTTCAAAACGCGTTTCGTGCGCGGCGTAATTCGTTTCCAAAATTCCGTGAACCGGCGCGGCTTTGAAAACTTCCCACGCGGCTTGACGAACCGCCGGTTCGTTTTCGCGCAATAATTTTTCGAGCCGGCTGGAAAATTTCCATTTAGTTTGTTTCGCGGCGGAGACAGTAAAAAATTCCGTCAGCACCGTTTTTAATTTGGCTTCATCGCGCGATTTCAGCGGTTTGAATTCGGTCAACGCCAACGTGACCACCGATTGCGAATTCGTGTTCGGGATAAAAATTTGTTTCGCCGTTTGATTACCCAGCGTCGCGCAAATCTGATAAACGCCGCGATCCGGAATCTCGAACACGAGCACGTTGTTCATGTCCGCAGATTCGTCTTTGCTCACGCCTTCAAATAAATCCGCCGCGTTCGTGACATTGTTCACGACGATTTTTGCGGCGAGACGATGACCACTTTCTGCGCCGACAACTCGCACGAACAGGCGAAGTTTTCCGGGCGCGACGACAACTTGTTTCGGCACATAACGCGCGGTGACGTTGACGGCGCTGACCCAATTCGTGTCCGGCGCCCAATCCATTTGAAACGCGTGGCCGGTTTTTTTGAAACTCGCCGCGTAGATCGCGTGCAACGGATCGCTGGCCGTGGCGAGCGACGCGTCGTGTTCAAACCACGCGTGGTCGAGACCTTTCGCATCCGGCTCGGACGCGCCGACAAAATGCCAGCCGTCGTCCCAAACTTCGACCCACGTATGATTGCCGCGCATGTCCCACCACATCGGCGTGCCGGCAAGCCGCGCGGGAACACAAACGGAACGACACGCATCAATCAGTAAAATCGAAAGCCCGGTGCAACTCGCCAAACCGCTCGCCATGGATTCGCTGGGACTCTGATCCGCCCGTTTGCGCGCAGTGGAATAATGCACATTGAAAATTTTGTAAATCTTTTCGTTGAGGCGTTGCGCAGCTTCGCCCGGCTTCGCGCAATCTTTCACCAACGGCCAGCATTTTTCGCGCAACTGCGTCCGCCATTCCTCGCGCGTTTCCGTGACGTTGGCGTAGGGCAAAATTTCATTCAGAAAAATATCCGGCGGAATCTGGTCGTGCCACGGAACATTTTCAAAAGCATCATTCGCCTGCTGGATGTCGTCCAACAGAAAATCGGCGGACAGCGTTTGCAGATCAACTTGCGGCGCGTTCTCGATGAGAAATTGGATTTCGTTGCGATGCCCGACCGGTGTTTTTTCCAAAGCCGCGACAAGTTGGACGCGATTGGTTCCCGCTTGCGACAGCGCCTGTTCCGTCGCGGTCGGCCACCAATTGGTTTCATCGGCGCGCGCGCTGGTGTAGAAAAACAAAATCAGCGCGGACAAAAAAATCTGGCGCGCGGAAAAATTGAAAATTGAATCGCCTCCTGAAAATGCGGTTCGCAACGATTTTGTGAAAACCATGGCACGATTGTGCAAACACGCTGCCCGCTTTCAAGCGGCAAATGCGATTTCGTCACTGTATTGAAAGCAAACAAGCCGCGCGGATAATTCCACGCGGCTCTTTGTAACGGCGGTCTGTGACCGTCGGAATTTTCGCAACGCTCACAGAGCGCCGCTACAGATTTATCGGCGCACGGCGAAATTCAACGGCGCGCTTTGTGGCATTTCGTGCGCGCACGGCTGGTTGATCGGCGCGTCCGGCGTGCGATGGTTCTGCGAAACGATATTGTTCGCGAGCATCCACGTTTCGACTTCTTCACCGCTGATGTCGGGCAACATTTTGCCATTGATCTCGACGCACGGGCTTAACATCTGGCCGCTTTTCTCGATCATTTCCTGACGTTGCAACGGGTCGTTGATGATGTCACGGTCCTCGAACGGCAGGTCGTATTTGCGCAGCACAGCGCGGACGCCCTGGCTCCAGCCGCAACTCGGTTTCAGATAGGCAACAATTTTTGGTTGGCTCATAAAATATAAAATTAAATTTCTACGGAATTAGAATGCCACAACCGGTAGCACAGGGCAAATTTTTTAGCCGCCCACCTGCGCGGGAACGTCATTTCGCCGCGTTCGCACCTTTGACCCGCATCTGGATCGAATAAAGCGACGTGCTCGCCGTGATAAAAAGCGTGCGATGATCTTTGCCGCCAAAACATAAATTGCCCGACCACGTTTCATTCACGTCAATGTGCTCAATCTGTTTTCCAGCCTTGTCAAAAACGGTCACACCATGACCGGTCAAATATAAATCGCCGGCGGCGTCAATCGTCATGCCGTCCGAGCCAAGCGCGCAAAAAAAAGTTTTGTTCGTCAGCGAACCGTCCGGCTGGATGTCGTAACGCCACGTTTGTCCGGCGCGGATGTCGGAAACAAAAAGATTTTTTCCGTCGGGCGAACCGGTAATACCATTCGGTTTTTTCAGATCGTCCGTCACGCGCGCCAAAGTTTTCCGGTCGGGCGCAAGATAAAGCACCTCTTCGTTCGTCAACGCCATCGTGTCGTGATCCCAATATTTGCGGCGATAAAATGGATCGCTCAAATACATTGCGCCGTTTGGCGCAATCCAGACATCGTTCGGGCCATTGAGATATTTGCCATCGAGATTGGTGATGAGCACGGAAATTTTTTTGTCCGGTGAAATTGACCAAAGTTGATTGTGTTCATCCGCGCAGGCGATGAGATTTCCCTGCGCATCAAATTCCATTCCGTTCGCGCGACCGGCCGGTTGTAAAAAAATGGAAAGCTTTCCATCCACGCTCCATTCCATGATGCGGTCATTCGGCTGGTCGGTGAAAAAAACATTTCCATTTTTGTCGCACGTCGCGCCTTCGGTGAAGGCAAAATCAGCCGCGAGTTTTTCCAATTTCGCACCCGGCGCAATGACGCTGCCAGCGGCGGACACGGCGAGCGCGGCGGCGAGGAAAATTGCGGTGAAAATAATTTTCATGATTGAAGGAATTTGACGAGAACGTCGCCGCAACACCAGTGGAAAATCGTTTCTTGTTTTTCGCGCCAAAGTAAAGCAAGTTGCCAGCGCCGATTGGGAACGAATTATGCAGCCGGGGACCAAAAAAATTCTGCGCTTTGTGCAAAGCTGGATCATCAACACGCTGGCGGTCGCGCTGGCGGTGATGATCTTGAACGGCCATATTCATTGCGAAAAAAAACCCGACCTGCTGCTCGCCGCGCTGTTGCTGGGAATCTTGAACGCCTTCGTCCGCCCGATCCTGATGCTCATCGCCCTGCCGCTGCTGATCTTCACGCTCGGCCTGTTCACGTTCGTCATCAATGCGCTGCTGCTTTATTTCGTCGGCTATCTGCTCCGGCCCAGTTTTTATGTGGACAGTTTTGGCTACGCGTTTTTAGGGGCGCTGATCATCAGCATCATTTCCATTGCGTTGAATGTCCTGACCGGCAATTCGCGCGTCACCGTGCAACGTCGTCCACCGCCGCCAAACAATAAAAACGACGGCAATGGCCCGGTGATTGACGTGTGAGATTAGTTTTTAATTTTCAATTTTGAATTTTTGTTAAGCCGTTTCGCACTTCGACCGCTTCAACTCAAAACTAAAAATTAAGAATTCAAAACTTTATACGCCGCGCGCAAAGTGGGAATTCCCTGCGCATTAAAACCGCGTTCAAAATCCGTCGTGATTTCCGCCAATGACGCCGGCGTTTTCACTTGTTCAAATTCCTTCGCCGCGTCAAAAACTTCGTTCATCTGCTGGAAATAATCCGCGTCGTCCGTGCGCAAAAAAACCGTGCCGCCGGGCGCAAGCACATTGCGCGCGAGCGTGGGAAATTGTTCGTTAATTAGCCGGTGGCGGCGGTGTTTTTTCTTCGGCCACGGATCGGGGAAATAAATATGCAATGCTTCGGTGGAATGCGCCGGCAAAAGATATTGCAAAAAATACGTGGACTCGATGCGCACGCCGCGCGTGTTCGTCAATCCGAGGCGCCGGCCTTTGCGATCCAATTTTTGCAGCCGACCGAGCAAGCGCTCGACGCCGATGAAATTTTTTCCAGGATTTCGCCGCGCATATTCGACGAGAAACGAAGCATCGCCGCAGCCAAGCTCGACCTCCAATGGTTGTGGTTGCAAAAAAATTTCCGCGAGCGCCAACGGTTCCAGAATTGTGCGAAACTGGACTATCAGATTTTCGGCGGTAACGGTGGGTGCTGGCAATGGCTCTTGGAGATTCATCCGCCGTAATCAAACAAAAAGACCGCCGGAAAATCAATTCTATTGGCTGCCTGTTTTATTTCAGCAAAAGCTACGGACGTTGTTAATGCCATTGTCAACAGCCTGTCACGCCGATAGCTTGAAGCCATGTTGTCCACGCAACAGATGTCGGCCTTGAACGCGACGAACGGAGAGATCGCGTTTGATAATCGCACGCGACAGCTTTACGCAACCGATGCGTCCCCTTACCAACTCGTGCCGGCGGCGGTCGCTTTTCCTAAAACAGCCAAGGAAGCTTCGGCCATTATTTCCGCCTCGCTCGCAGCGGGCGTCTCGGTGACGCCGCGCGGTGGCGGAACGGGTTTGAGCGGCGGCGCAATCGGCGATGGGATCATCATGGATTTCGCGCGGCACAACCGGCAGATCTGGGATTTCAATAAGGAGAAACAAACAGTGCGCGTCGGCGCAGGCGTGATTCTGGATCAACTGAATAATTTTCTGCGCGCAGAAGGTTTTTGTTTCGGCCCCGACGTCGCGACCAGTTCACGCGCGACGTTGGGCGGGATGATCGCGAATGATTCGTCCGGCGCGCACACGCCGTTTTACGGCACGACCGGCCAGCATGTTAATGAAATTGAAATCATCCTCGCCAGCGGCAAAGTCACGCGCATCGGCGCGCATTTGGAATCGCTGCACGAACAGCGGCATCTCGTCGAAGATTTGGTCGTGCTCAATTCACTGCTCATCAACGAACGTTTTCCGGCGGGACTTTTGAAACGCTGGCCGGG
>JAMFSG010000011.1 GCA_026225155.1 Verrucomicrobiota bacterium | reverse complement strand
CATTGGTCGAGCACGCCGGAATACCAATCAATCAATTGTTTCAACATGGCGCGTGGTTTATAGCGGAAACGAAAGGTGGAATGAACAGAATTTTCACGAGCAAAATTCTATTTTGAAAATTCCGTCTAAAAAAACTTTCACGCCTTCAAAAAATAATTCTGCTGCTTCTCGCTGATCGGCATCTCGAGCTTTTCCATCACGGCCAGCAGGTCTTCCCAGGCGTTGCGTTTCTCGCTCATCGCCTGATTGCGCAAAAGATACGCGGGATGATACGTCGGCATCAGCGGCGTGCCGCGATATTCCTGCCAGTTGCCGCGCAGTTTCGTGATGCCAACCGTTTTGCCGAGCAAACCTTCAACGGCGGTGGCACCGAGCGCGACCAGAACTTTCGGACGGATCAGATCAATCTGCTCGTGCAGATACGGAATGCACGTCGCCATTTCGCCGGGCGTCGGTTTGCGATTGCCGGAAGTTTGGCCGGGCGTGTCCGGTCGGCATTTCAAGATGTTCGCGATGTAAACATCCGCGCGCGAAAGTCCGGTGGCTTGGATGATTTTCGTCAACAACTGTCCCGCTGCGCCAACGAACGGTTCGCCCAATTCATCTTCATCCGCACCCGGCGCTTCGCCGACGAACATCAATTGCGCCTCAATGTTGCCAACGCCGAAAACCACATTTTTGCGCGACGCGGCGAGGTGCGGACATTTCACGCAGGCGAGAGCGCGTTCGCGCAAGGCTTCGTAAGCGGCGAGTTTTTCGGAAGACGACGTGATTGCCGATTGCCGATTGCCGATTGCCGATTGTTCAGCAGCATCGGGTGAAATGACGGCGGTAGAAATATTTTTTGGCGCGACGTTCAGAGCTTTTTCCGGCAGCGCAGAAACATTTGAAATGTTTGCCGCCATTTTGCCAACCGTCGCGGCTGCCGACGGTCTTTCAATCGCCAATCGTAAATCGCCAACCGGCAATTTCAACGCCTTCAGCGTTTCCGGCGCGACGACGACATTGCGCACGCCGCGCGCTTTCAGATTTTCCAAGTGTTGGATCGTCGCGTCGAGCAGTTCGTTGTAAGCCGCAGCCATGCCGTCATCGTAGCGGTCGCGGCGCGAAGCACCAAAAAATATTTGCTCACAATCTCGCGCACCGGATATTCGTTCGCGGCGCAAAATAAAATTGAAACTTGACGTGCGCGGACATTTCTTAAGAATCCCACGAAATTCCACCACCAATATGAGCGCGCCCAATTCTCCAACCCAAACCGGCTTGTTCCGTTTGCCTGACGGTAAGAACATGATTTTCACGTTTGCCCTCGTCAGCTCGTTGTTTCTGTTGTGGGGATTGTGCAACGGGATGATTGACGTGATGGACAAACATTTTCAGAACGAGCTGAACCTCACGAAAGCCGAGTCGGCGAATGTCCAGTTCGCACATTATCTCGGCTACTTTTTGATGGCGCTGCCCGCCGGCTGGCTCGCGCGCAGATGGGGTTGGAAAGGCGGCATCATCGCCGGACTTTTGCTGGTGGCCATCGGCGGCTTTTGGTTTTTGCCCGCCACGCATATTCAAACATTGTCCGAAGCGGGCAAAACTTCAGCGAATACGGCTTTCGTCGCGTATCTTCTTGGTGTTTGCGCGATCGCCGCCGGTCTCACTTTTTTGGAAACGGTCGCCAATCCCTACACCACCGTGCTCGGCCCACCGCGTTACGCGGCTACGCGCATCAACCTCGCGCAATCGTGCAACGGCGTCGGATGGATTTTCGGCCCGATCATCGGCGCGCAATATTTCTATTCCAAAAATCCGCAGATATATGTGCCTTACGTCGCCGTGGCGATCATCGTGCTCGTGCTCGCGGTGATTTTCAAAATGGCTTACGTGCCGGACATCAAAAACGAAGACGATTTTCAACTCGATGACAAAACGCCAAACGTCTCGCATTCACTTTTGAAGCGTCCGCATTTTTTAATGGGCGTGGCGGCGCAATTTTTCTACGTCGCCGCGCAGGCGGGCATCTTCGGTTTTTTCATCAACAGCATGACGGTGGACAAAAAAACCGGATTTACAATGTTGCCGCAAATTCCCGAAAGCTGGGGCAACGGCATTTTGAAATCGCTGTTTGAAACCGGCGCGGATGGAAAATTGCACGTCAGCGATGCGGGCGCGGCGACGTTGGCTTCCGCGGCGTTCATCTGCTTTTTGCTCGGACGGATCAGCGGTGCGGGTTTGCTCAAGAAATTTTCCGCGCACAAAGTCCTCGGTCTTTACGGCATATTGAATGTCGTTTGCTGCCTGCTGATTTTTGCGAACTTCGGTTGGGTTTCTGTATTCAGCGTTTTCGCGAGTTATTTTTTCATGTCCATCATGTTCCCGACGATTTTTGCGCTGGGCATTTTTGGTCTCGGCGACAAAACCAAGAAAGCGTCCGCTTTCATCGTGATGGCGATTATGGGCGGCGCGCTGTTGCCGAAATTGATGGGCGCGATCGCGGACAAATATGACATGTGTCACGGATTCATCGTGCCGGCAGCGTGTTTTGCGTTCGTCGCATTTTACGCCTACGCCTGGCCAAAATTCAGCAATGCCGAATCGCTTCACGGCGTGAAAACCAGCGGCGGACATTAAAAACTTCCCGTCGTTCGCGGAAAAAAATCGTCGTAAAAATTGACTTTGCGACTTGGCGGCTTTGCGTGAGAATTGGCGCGTGAATCTGACCGAGCTGCTCGAAAATTCCGTCCGCCGCAGGCCGCAAAAAACTGTGTTCGTTGAAAACGACGCGGAAATTTCCTACGCCGCGCTCGCGCAGAAAATTGATTCGTTCGCGGAAAAAATTAAATCGCTGCAACTGCTCGCCGGTTCACGCGTCGGGCTTTGTTTTCCGAACTCGGTGAATTACGTCGCGCTGACTTACGCGCTCTGGAAAAATGATTTCGTCGTCGTGCCCGTGCCGACGGAATGTCCGCCGGAAGAATTGAATGAAATCGCGACGGTGATGGAATTGTCCGTCATCTTGAGCCAAAAACCGCTCGCGCAAAGTGAACCGCTCACGCTGGAAATCTTCGTTTCCAAATTAGCGCTCGCAACTTCGCCCAATAATCACGGCCTGAATATCGCGTTCATCCGTTTTACGTCCGGCACGACCAACGCGCGCAAAGGCGTTGTGCTCACGCATGAAACCATCCGCGATCGCGTCACCGCCGCGAACAAAGCCTTTCAAATTAACGAAACCGACATCGTGATTTGGTGCCTGCCGATGGCGCATCATTTTCTCATCACGATCGTTTTGTATCTGAACGCCGGCGCGACGACCGTGCTCGCGCGCCACGTCACGGCCAAACCATTTCTCGAAGCGACGAACAAGTGGCGCGGAACCGTTCTTTACGCCGCGCCATTTCATTTTTCGCTGCTCGCGGGCGATGCTTCGGGTGCAAAAATTGAAAGCGTCCGCCTCGCGGTTTCCACGACCTGCGCGTTGCCGCAAGACGTTGCGGAACAATTTTTCAAACGCTTCGGCAAACCGCTTTTGCCCGCGCTCGGCATCATCGAACTCGGCCTCGTCGCGCTCAATTCCGACGATCCGTTGCAGCGCTGGAATTCCGTCGGCAAACCGATTTCAGAATTTCAGGTGAAAATTCTTTCGCCCGATGAAAACGGCGTCGGCGAAATCGCCGTTTCCGGTCCGGGCATTTGCGATGCCTATGCCGCGCCGTGGCAGTCGCGCGAAAACATTTTACGCGACGGCTGGTTCATCACCGGCGACCTCGGAAAATTTGACGCCGACGGATTTTTATTTTTGCTCTCGCGCAAAACCGCCGTCATCAATCTCGCCGGTCGGAAAATTTTCCCCGAAGAAGTCGAGGCGATTTTGGATCGCCATCCGTCCATCCGCGAATCGCGTGTGTTCGGCCGCGCGCATCCGTCGTATGGCGAAATCGTCGAGGCCGAGATTGTTTTGTCCGCTGAAAATGCGAGCATCGAAAATCTTTCGCACTTTTGCCGCGAACATCTGGCGTCCTACAAAATTCCGATGCGGTTTCACGTCGTTCCGGCATTGCCGCGCACGCCGGTTACTGGCAAAATTCGCCGCGTGGCCACCGTTTGATTAGCCGCAAAAAGCACAAAAGACGCAATAAAATTTCTTTTGCGACTTCTGCGACTTTTTGCGGCCAGTAAAATTTGAAGCCGTTACCAAAATGATCCAACCATCCGAAATCGAAACCGAACTGCTCGCGTTTTTGCGCCGCGACATTTTTTCACCCGACACTAATCTCACGCCCGAAACCGATCTCGTCGGCGCGGGTTTTGATTCCATGTCGCTCGTGAAAACGCTGTTGTATTGCGAAACGAAATTCGGCAAGACGATTCCCGAAAGCGAAATCACGAACGAGGCGCTCGCCAATACCCGTGCGCTCGCCGCGACCGTCGCCCGCATCCTGAATGAAAAATAGCGTGGCGCTCAATGGTTCGGACCAGCTCATGCGCGGGTTCGACTACGAACTGCGCCGCCACGGTTTCGCCGGCAATCAATGCCAGATCATCCTCGAACTCGCCGGAAAGATTTCCGCCGACGTTTTGCGAACACGTTTGGCCGCGTTGCAAAATGAATTTCCAATTCTGAACGCGCGTGTCGGAAAAATTTTCCGACCAAAATGGAAAATTCCGGCGAACATTAAAAATGTAATTTCCGTTCGCGTCCACGTCGGCGAATCAAACTTGCGCGAAAAACTTTTCAACGAATCGCTGCAAACCAAAAACGGCGAATTGATGCGATTCGATCTGATCGAACGCGCTGATGGCAAAACCGATTTAATTTTTACTTGGACGCATTTGCTGATGGACGCAACCGCAGCCGAACATTTTCTCACCGCCGTCAGCGACGAAAAAATCGTTTTGCCCAAATCAAATCCGCAGCCGCCCGGCGCACCGAAAAAATGGCCAGAGCGGTTGGACTTGATGAAAAAATCCGTCGAGCAGCTCGACAAATTTTGCGAGCAACAGCCGCGCGCATTAAAAACACGTTTTCCCAATGCGCCGCGCGAGTTGAATTATCGCGTCGAAAAATTTTCCATCGAAGAAACCAAACTCATCCGCGCGAACGGTGCAAAACTTTGCGGCATTTTGGGCGACGCACAATTTCACGCCGTTGCCGCCGCGCTGGAATTGCATCGCTTGCATCAAAAAATCGGTGCGGCGACGAAGAGCTATATTTTGCCGATGCCGGTCGGTTTGCGGCCAAAGGGAAAAATTGAACCGCTATTCAGCAACCAAGTGGACATGCTGATGGTGCAATTTTTGCCGGCGGATTTGGAATCGGCGGAACGCGCCGTCGCGACTTTGAAAACACAGGCGATGCAAGGACTGCGCGAAAATTCTGTCAGTTACGGTCGCAAACTTTCGGAACTGTTCAGTTTTTTGCCGCTGCCGATTTACATGAAAGTTTTGAAGCACGGATTGAAAGGCGAAATCTGTTCGATCTTTTTTGGCGACACCGCCGCCGTCAATCCGAAGCTGGAAAATTTTCTTGGTGTGCCGGTGGAAAATTTCACACATGCCGCCGCCGTCACGCCGTCGCCGGGACTCGGTGTGATTTTTTATTATTTTCGAGGCGAACTGCGCGTCACCATCGTTCACGCCAAAACGGTTTTGAGCGAAACTGAAATCGTGGAATTTTCTGCCGGCTTGCGAAATCGTCTTTTGAATCCGTGAATGAAAAATTCGACATCGCGGTCGTTGGCAGCGGCGCGGCGGGAATCGCCGCCGCCGTTTCCGCCGCGCGCGCGGGCGCGAAAGGTTTGCTGCTCGATAAAAATTCTGCGGTGGGCGGCATCGGCGGTTTCAGCGGATTGACGACGCTTTGCGGACTTTACGATGACGCTGGAAATTTTCTGAACGATGGTTTTGTGCGCGAATTCGCGGAAGCGTTGCATGAAGACACGGCGGCGCAGCAGCGCCGCCCTACCGATATTTGTGGGGCTATGCTGCCGCGCAGCCTTAATCAAATAAAAATGGGGCGCGTCTGGGTTTTGCCATATCGTCCAGAAAAATTTCGCGCCGTCGCTGAAAAACTTTTCTCCAGTTTGCCAAACCTGCAAACGCGCTGGAATTCGCGGGTGGAAAATGCGGTTGTTGAAAATGGACGGATCGTTTCGCTGAATGGTTTTGGAGTTGGCGCGGTGATTGATTGCAGTGGCACGGCGGAAGTCGCGCGCATCGTTGGCGCGGAATGTTTGGAAACGGATGAAACGACGCAGGCGTCCGCTGTGATTTTTCCGCTGCACCATGTCACGCGCGATTTGAAATCGGCGGCGGATGTTGTTCAAATCATGTTACCGCTCGCGCGTGCCGGTTTTGCGCCGTTGCATTTTCAATCCAATTTCGGCGGCGATTTTGTGACCGTAAAATTTGCCGGCCAACCGGAACAGGTTCCGCAACTCATTAATTTTTTGCGCGCCAATATCCGTGGGTTTGAAAATTGTTCGACGCCGTTGAAAGAATTTTCCGTCACGCGCCGCGCTGGCCGGATGATTGTCGGCGAATATGTTTTGACCGGCGCGGATGTTCTTGGCGCAAAAAAATTTCCCGACGCAATCGCGCGTTGTGCGTGGCCGATTGAACAATGGAATTCTGCCGGCGAAGTGAAATTGCGTTATCTGCCGCCGGGCGAATTTTATGAAATTCCGGCGCGTTCGTTGCGCGCGGCGAAAATCAAAAATCTTTTCATGGCGGGAAAAACCATCAGCGCGGACGCGGATGCGATCGCCAGCGCGCGGGTGATGGGTTGTTGTCTGGCGACGGGCGAAGCGGCGGCAAAATTGGCGACGGTAGTGTTTGAATAAACAACAAAGCAACAAAGGGAGACGAATTTGTCGCGGAGCGACACGAGGAAATTAGCCGGACACGAAGTGTCTGGTAACGTGTCCCGCAAATTTTCCGTCCCAACGGGACGGCGGAAATTGGCACGGATTCGCGGTGACAAATTTGTGTTTTTCCATCGTCCTTTCAGGACGGAAAAAATTCGTTAAACTTCACCAGACACTTCGTGTCTGGCTAATTTCCGGAGTTCCTTCGGAACACAAATTTGCCGCCACAAATTTGCGAATTATCTCGCTCGACAAATTTGGACGGCGGAAATAAGGTCAAATTTGTAAAAAGGAATAATTGCAAGTTTCAATATGCGAAGATGTTTTTATATTAATAGTTAGGCGTCTGGACACGCAATAACCAACACGAAAATTACACGAATATGGAATCAGAAAATTGGTTGAAATATCTCACAAAACCAGAGCTTGAGCGTTGGGAATCCAAATCCCAGTCGGACAAAGATTGGTGGTATGCAAATACCAAGCCGGAAGATAGAGGTAGCATTTTACGAACCGAGATTTCTGGGGCAGCAAGCTACAACGAGTTTCTTCATTTACCGGAAGTTACTCGCAATGCCATCACTAAACGGCTTGATGAGCGAGCTGACGCAGCACGAATCCGAATTCGAGAGCGCCTTGCCAAAGAATCGCGCGAAAAAGAGTAAGCTCACGCTAGTTAACACAACGCTGGAGCCAACGTAGGCTATGCCGGTCAGTTTTCTTTGCCGTTTCGAGTCAGCGACAGTCACCGACGGCATGGTTCAGCTTTTGGTCGTCCGGCTATATTTTTCACCGAATCCGCAGCAGTTCGTGGTTTTCGCGTTTCGCGCTGTAGTCGGCGACCCAGCGCATCATGCCGATGCTGAAATCGGAGTTGGACAGCGCGCCGCTGAAAATTTTCCCGAAATGGTTGCGATACCACGGCGACATGGCGCGGATCCACCAGTATTTTTTCTCCATCTTTTCGCCGAAGTAAATCGTGTTGAACAGGCGTCCGTCGTAAAAACCTTTGACAATTTCCTGCCAGCAGCCGAGATGATGAAGACAGTCGCGCTGGTATTTTTCATACGCGCGGTCGGAGCCGTTGAGAATGGTTTTGGCGAGCCAGGTCGCGCCTTGCATGCTCAGGAAAAGGCCGCTCGAAAAAACGGGATCAATGAAACCGGCGGTGTCGCCGACGAGCGCCCAGTTTTCGCCGTAGAGCCGCTCGGAAACAAGTTGGTAATTCAGATGTTCGACGACGGGCGTGAGCCGCGTCGCGCCTTTGGTGGCTTCAGCGAGGACGGAATCTTGTTTCAGCAAATTGTCATAGCGTTCTTCCTTCGTCGCGCCAAATTTCGCGAGATGTTCCGGCGCGATGACGATGCCGACGGAAACTTTGCCCGGCAACGGAATGCGCCAGCTCAAGCCGTGGTCAATGCGCGTGGTGTGAATGTGGCCTTCGTGTTTGATATACGCCTTGTCCACGTGCGCGAACAAAGCGGTGTCTTTGCGGCCGCCTTCGCGCGCGCCGATGCCAAGCAATTTCGGCAGCATCCGAATCCGTCCGGTCGCGTCCACAATCATGTCGGGCTGGCCGTCGAAATAATTTTCCGCGGCGGCGATGGTTTCGTCTGCGAGTTTGATTTTGTCCGTGCCGGGAATTTTTTCGACCTTCGCGGCGAATTCAAAAACTTTGACGCCCGCTTTGCGCGCGGCGTTGAGCACCGTCACGTCAAATTTGTCGCGCGGCACGTTGTAGGCGTAAGTCGGCATCGGGCCGCGGATGTCGGCGAATTTGATGTGAAAATCCACGCGCTCGTTGAGATTCACCGTCGCCCCTGGTTTGAATTGGCTGAAGCTGCGGACTTCATCCTCGACGCCGAGCAACCGGATATACAAAACGACCGCCGGCACGAGCGATTCGCCGACCGTGAGCGGTTGGATTTTGGGAACGTGGAAAATGGCGACGCGAAGGCCGGCGCGCACGAGCAACGTGGCCAAAACGCTGGCCGCCGGCCCGCCGCCAAGAATAGCCACGCTTCTGATTTTGCGATTCATGATGCGGGAGAATAATTCCCAAGCCACCGCAAATCAATCATCCTCGTTCTCATTCTCGTCCTCATCCTCGAATTTTTTTTTCAAAAACGAGGATGAGGACGAGCACGAGGACGAGAATGATTTTGCCTGCCGCGTTGACATCATCCACGCGCATAATAACCTTTCCGCGATTTTCAATGAGCGATCACCGGCCACTTTCGGGCAGCGATTACATGATGCTCGGCTTCGACCACGAGCTGCGGCAGCAAGGTTACGCCGGCAATTCCTGCTACATCATTCTCGAATTGAATTCCGCCATTTCGCCCGATGTTTTGCGTCAGCAGCTCGAAAAACTGACCACGCATTGCCCGGTTTTGAACGCCCGCGCCGGTGGCATTTTCCGGCGCGAATGGAAATTGCCGAAAAAACCCGTCGCGCCAAAAGTCCGCGTCCATCGAGAACAACCGGAAATTCTCGAAAATCTGCTCAACGATCCGCTTGATCCAAAAAACGGCGAACTCACACGGTTCGACCTGATCGAATGTGCCGATGGAAAAATGAAAATCATTTTCACCTGGGCGCACGCGCTGATGGATGCGCACAGCGCGGAACATTTTGTCGCCGTCGTTGGCCGCGAAGATCTGCCGTTGCCCGCATCCGAATTTTTGCCGATCAAACGCACGCCGTTGGCGTTCCGCGAAAAATTGAAACGCGCGTGGAAAAATTTTCTCGTGTTCCACGAGTTTAGAAAAATTGCGCCGCGCTCGCCCGGCAAACGACACAAAGTTGCGCCGCCGCGCTTGCAATTTCACGTCGAAAAATTCTCCGCCGCCGAAACCGCGCAAGTCCGCGCCAATGCCGTGAAACTTTCCGGCGCGCTCGGCGAAACGCAATTTCACACCGCCGTCGCCACCATCGAATTTCACCAGACACTGCAACGCCTCGGCTGCCCGAGTCCAAGTTATATTTTGCCCGTGCCCGTCAATATGCGCCCGAAAGGCAACGTCGAGCCGCTGTTCAGCAACCAGATCACGATGCTGCTGCTGCAATTTTTGCCCGCGCAATTAAGTTCGGTCAGCCAGACCATTGCGGAAATCAAAGCGCAGACGGCACGCGCGATGCGCGAGGGCATCGTCGAAGGCGGCATTTTTTTTCTGAATGCGCTGCGCATTTTGCCGCTGCCGATTTACGTCGCGTTCGCGCGCTTCGGTTTCAAAGGCGAAATCTGTTCGCTGTTTTACGGCAACACCGCCGCCGTCAGCCCGCTCATCACGAATTTTCTAGGCGCGACCATCGAAGATTTCACGCACGTCGCCGCCACACCGGTTTCGCCCGGCGTCGGGATTATTTTTTACCAGTTTCGCGGCGAACTGCGCATCACCGTCATGCACGCCGCCGAAGTGCTCGATAAAAACGAAGCCGCGCAATTCGCATCCGCCGTCCGCGCGCGATTGTTAAATCCGTGAACTGGCTGGAAAACGCGATTCCATTTTCATAAGCTTTTCGAAATGTCGTTCGCGTTGGCAAAACACTGGCCGGAAACTTTTCGCTATGCGAAAAAACATTCGCCTTTTTACCGCGAACAATTCCGCAAAATAAAAAATGTCCCGCGCCTCGCCGATTTGCCGACGGTGAACAAAACCGTTTTATCCGAGCGCAATCTGGATTTTCTCTGCGTGCCGCAAAATCGCGTCGCCGAAATCGTCACCACTAGCGGCACGACCGGCAAACCGCTTTTGTGGATGCTCACGCAAAATGACATCCAGCGCCTCGCGGTGAACGAAAAAATTTCCTTTGAATGCGCCGGTGTCACGCCGCGCGATGTCGTGCTCGTTGCCGTCGCGATGGATCGTTGCTTCATCGCCGGCCTCGCGTATTGGCAGGGTTTGCGCGAACTCGGCTGCGCGGTTGTGCGCGTCGGCGCGTCGTCCGCGCTACTCGTTTTGGAGATGATCGAACGCGTGCAGCCGACCGCCATCGTCGCCGTGCCGTCGTTTCTGCGCGTCAGCGCTGACAAAGCGCGCGACACAAAATTTGATCTGAAAAATTGTTCCGTCAAAAAAGCCATCTGCATCGGCGAACCGATCCGCGACCACAATTTCAAATTAAATAATTCCGGGCGCTCGATTGAAGCCGCGTGGGGTGCGAAAATTTTTTCGACTTACGGCGTTACCGAACTGGCCAACTCGCTGTGCGAATGTCGCGCGGGCGCGGGCGGACATTTGCACGAAAATCAATTGCATCTGGAAATTCTCGACGACGCGGGAAATATTTTGACCGGCGGCGAAGTTGGCGAAATTGTCGCGACAACTTTTGGCGTCGAGGCGATGCCGTTGATCCGTTATCGCACCGGCGATTGCGCGGCACTGTTTTCAAAAAAATGCAAATGCGGTCGCGCGACGCCACGCCTCGGCCCGATTGTTGGACGCAAAAATCAAAAACTGAAATTCAAAGGCACGTCGCTTTTTCCTTCGACGTTGCACGCGGTTTTGGAACAGGCCGACGGCGTGGAACATTTTGTCATCATCGCGCGCGCGGAAAATGAACTTTCGGATTCGATCGAAGTTTTGATTTTTGGCGATGCGAAACCAGTGACTTTGCGCGAAGCGATCCAAGCGCGCGCAAAAATCGTTCCGCAAATCCGGCATACGACGCGCGAGGAGATTGAAAAATTGCAATTGCCGCCCGACGCACGGAAACGCCGGACGTTTGTAGATCTGCGATGAAATTTTGCATCCTCATTCCGTGCTATAACCATCCGCAAACGGTTGCCGCCGTCGCGCGCGCCGCGCAGAAATTTGCGCCGGTTATCATCGTGGACGACGGCTCGACGTTGCCGCTGCCGGAATTGCCGGACTGCGAAATTGTCCGGCTGCCGAAAAATCTCGGCAAAGGCGCGGCGTTGCGCGCGGGTTTTGCACGCGCCAACGAACTCGGCTACACGCACGCGATCACGATGGACGCGGACGGCCAGCATTTCGCGGAAGATTTGCCGAAATTTCTCGACGCCGCGAACGCGCAGCCGACTGCGCTCATCGTTGGCGTGCGCGATTTGGCGGCGGCCGGTTGTCCCAAACATCGCCAGCGTTCCAACGCCGTTTCCAGTTTTTGGTTTTGGGCGGAAACCGGCGTTCGTTTGCGCGATACGCAAAGCGGTTTTCGCTGCTATCCGCTCGCGCTGACAAAAAGTTTGTGGACGAAATCCGGTCGCTACGCGTTTGAACTGGAATTCATGGTGCGCGCGGCGTGGGTCGGCACGCCCGTAGTCGCCGTGCCGGTGAAATGCACTTACGCGGACGGCATCCGCAATTCACATTTTCGTCCGGTCGTGGATTTGTGGCGCATCACGAGCATGAACATCATTTT
>JAMFSG010000109.1 GCA_026225155.1 Verrucomicrobiota bacterium | reverse complement strand
TGCAGGGAATTTTCTGGGACATCACGGAAAAAAAACGCGCGGAAGAACAGATCCGCAAAACGACCGCCGAACTTGGTCGCAGTCGCGAAGAATTACGCGTCAAAAATGTGGTGATGGAAGAAAATCTGCGCATGGCCGGTGAAATTCAACTGGCGATGTTGCCGCAGCAATATCCCGTTTTCCCGCCCAACAGCACGCCCGAACAAAGTGCCTTTCAATTCGTTCACCGCTATCATCCTTCCGAATCTGTCAGCGGTGATTTTTTTGCGGTCACAGCCATTTCCGCCACCGAAGTCGGCGTTTTCATTTGCGATGTGACCGGCCACGGCGTTCGCGCCGCGCTCGTCACGGCGATGGTTCGCGCGTTGGTCGAAGAATTAAAATCCCTCGCGCGGGAGCCGGGTGAATTTTTGCGCAAGCTCAACAACGATCTTTACAACATCCTGAAAAATACCGGCACGCCGATGCTCACGACGGCGTTCTATCTCGTGGCCGATAGTCGCACGGGTGAAATTCGTTTTGCCAATGCCGGTCATCCCAAACCACTCATCGTTCGGCGTTCGCAAAATCAAGTTGAGCCTCTCGCCAATGCCTGCGGCCGTGGCCAGCCCGCGCTCGGATTGTTCGAGCATCCGCCTTACGAAACCAGCACGGCCACGCTGGCGCCCGGCGATTTTCTGATGTTGTTCACCGACGGTCTTTACGAAGTGCAAGGTCAGGACGAAGAGCTTTATTCGCCGCAACGCCTGACGCTCGACATAAAAAATCTCCTGCACCAGCCGCCCGCCATTCTCTTCGACGAACTCATCCGCTCCATCCGCAACTTTTCTTTCAACGGCGAATTTGACGATGACGTCTGCCTCGTAGGCATGGATTTTACGGGTGTGAAACCGACGAAATCCTAGGTTTTTAACCACGGCTGGACCCGGATTAAAAAATATCGAACCTCCCAGTTTCGATGCGCGCCCGCCGTTTGAACAATTGGATGTTGGTTGTTTTAACCTTCGCGCCTTGGGTGTTGAAATTTTCTTTCAACTTTTCAACCCGCCGTCAAAGGCATATGCTGTATCCCTGAGATCATGCCCAGTGTTTTTATCAAAACTTACGGTTGCCAGATGAATGAGCGCGATAGCGAAGCCGTCGCCGCCCAGCTCGTCGCCAAAGGCTATTCGCTCGCCAAGACCGAAACGGTCGCCGATGTCGTTTTGCTCAACACGTGCAGCGTGCGCGATTTTGCCGAACAGAAAGCCATCAACAAAATGCGCAATCTCGTCGGCACCGCGAAGAAAGATCGGCCAAATCAGATTCTCGGCTTCATGGGTTGTATGGCGCAAAGTCGCGGCCAAGAACTTATCGAAAAATTGCCCGATGTGGATCTGGTCATCGGCACGCAAAAATTTCATCGCACCGCCGATTACCTCGATGAAATCATTTCCGGAAAACGCGAAAAAATCGTGGATGTCGAAGCCGAAGCGAAAAGCGAGGCGACCATCCGCGAACATTTGCTCAACGGCAGCGCGAAAACTTCCGTGTCCGCCTTCGTCAGCATCATGCAAGGCTGCAATCAATATTGCACTTTTTGCATCGTGCCTTACACGCGCGGCGAAGAGCGCAGCCGCACGATTCCTGACATTGTTAACGAGTGCCGCGAACTCGTCGCGCGC
>JAMFSG010000108.1 GCA_026225155.1 Verrucomicrobiota bacterium | reverse complement strand
CGATGAAATTCTCGCGCGTTTTCCATGGCTGCATTTACACGAACCGCTCCAGCCACATTTGAACCATGAAGCGGCGCACGAATTAAAAAAATTATGGGAGCAGTTGAATTCGGCGTTGAGCTTGCGCCGCATCGCCACGGAAACGGAAAGTTGGCTGGCGAAATTGGACGATTTGTTAGAAGCCGCGCACAGTTCCCGCGAGAGCGCGACGCTTGCAGGTTTGTTGTCCGATTTGCGCCCGTTGCTGGATGCCGCCGGCCAAAAAGCGCAAGCCACAGTGAACGAATTGGAAAATCTCGCGCAACGTTGCGACGAGCAGGCGCGATTGGATTTCACCGTGCTTTACGATCCGGTGCGCGAACTTTTTTCCATCGGTTACAATGTCAGCCAGCATCGGCTCGACCCGAGCTGCTACGATCTGCTCGCGTCCGAAGCGCGGCTGGGCAGTTACGTCGCCATCGCGTTGGGTCAAGTGGAACAAAATCATTGGTTCCGTTTGGGCCGTTCGCTTACGCCGACCGGCGGCAAACCGACTTTGATTTCGTGGAGCGGCTCGATGTTTGAATATCTCATGCCGATGCTCGTCATGCCAAGCTACGAAAACACGCTGCTGGATTTTTCCTGCAAATCCGCCGTCGCACGCCAGATCCAATACGGCAAGCAAATCAATTTGCCGTGGGGAATTTCTGAATCCGGTTACAACTTGCGTGACGCCGATGCGAATTATCAATATCGCGCGTTCGGCGTGCCCGGCCTCGGTTACAAACGCGGCCTCGCGCACGACGTCGTCATCGCGCCTTACGCGACGGTCATGGCGTTGATGGTCGCGCCGGAAGAGGCGTGCAAAAATCTCAAGGCTTTACGCGATGAAAAAGCCGACGGCAAATACGGACTTTACGAAGCGCTGGATTACACGCCGTCGCGCGTGCCGAGCGGCCAGACGCACGCCGTCGTGCGTTCGTTCATGGTTCACCATCAAGGCATGAGTTTGCTGTCGCTCGCCTACACTTTGTTGGATCGCCCGATGCAGCGGCGTTTCAATTCCAATCCGCTTTTCAAATCCGCCGAATTGCTTTTGCAAGAACGCGTGCCGCGCGAAACCGCCGTGCTGTATCCGCACGAACTCGAAGCTGGCAAGGAACGCGAAACTGCGGTCGCCGCCGAAAATACTTTACGCGTTTTCACCGATCCGAACGCCGGACCACCCGAAGTTCACCTGCTTTCCAACGGAAAATATCACGTCATGGTCACGAATTCCGGCGGCGGTTACAGCCGTTGGAATGACACGCAAATGACGCGCTGGCGCGAAGATGCGACGCGCGATAATTGGGGCACATTTTTTTATTTGCGCGATGTGGACAGCGGTAATGTCTGGTCGCCCACACATCAGCCGACGCTTGAAGCGAAGCCCGGCTACGAAGCCATCTTCAGCCAAAGCCGCGCGGAATTTCGCGCGCGCCTGAACGAAATTGATTCGCATCTCGAAATCGCCGTGTCGCCGGAAAACGATGTCGAAGTCCGCCGCATCATGCTCACGAATCATTCCGATGACACGCGCACCATCGAAATCACGAGCTACGCGGAAATTGTTTTAAATTCTGCCGCCGCCGATTCCGCACATCTCGCGTTCAGCAATCTGTTCGTGCAAACGCAAATCGTGCCGCCGCAAAATGCGATTCTTTGTTCGCGCCGTCCGCGCGCGTCGAGCGAAAAACCGCCGTGGATCGGCCATCTGCTTTTGGTTCACGGCAATGAAGTCGGAAAAGTTTCGTTTGAAACCGATCGCTCAAGATTCATCGGTCGCGGCGGAAATTTATCTTCGCCTGCCGCACTGAAAGATT
>JAMFSG010000107.1 GCA_026225155.1 Verrucomicrobiota bacterium | reverse complement strand
CAATTATCTTTACAGCCCGACGACGAATCTGAATTTGTCGCGTTACAACGGATTGCAAATCACCGTCACGGGCGAAGAAGGTTTGGACGCGCGTTGGAAAGATACGCCGGTGCTGACCGTCCAGAAAATCTACGTTCTTTCTACGAACGTGCCGGCAACCCAAGTCCTGAAAAGCCCCCGTGCCAGCGAATCTCATTGATGGCCGCGCCATCGCGGCGCAGATTCTTGGCGAACTCGCGTCGCGCGTGGCGGATTTGAAAAAACGCGGCGTCGCGCCCGGACTTGCCTTCGTGCGCGTCGGCGAAGATCCGGCGTCAAAAGTCTATGTCGGACGCAAGGAAAAAGCCTGCGCCGAACTCGGCATTTTTTCCGAAACCTACGTTCTGCCGGAGGCGACGAGCGAAAATGAACTGCTCGCGCTCATCGCCAAATTAAATTCCGACCCGCGCCTGCACGGAATTTTGGTGCAAGCGCCGCTGCCGAAACACATTTCCGAATCACGAATTTATTCCAGTGTTTTACCGGCGAAAGACGTGGATGGTTTTCATCCGGTCAACGTCGGCAAACTTATGCTCGGCGACGCAACGGGTTTTCGTCCGTGCACACCGGCGGGCGTGGTGGAATTGCTCGTGCGTTCAGGCGTGAAAACTGACGGCGCAGAAGTCGTCGTGCTCGGTCGCGGCAATATCGTCGGCAAACCGATGGCGGCGATGCTTTGCCAAAAAGGCAAAGGCGCAAACGCGACGGTGACGATCTGCCATTCCGCGACGCGCGATATCAAGTCGCACTGTTTGCGTGCGGACATCATTGTCGCCGCGATCGGCGTGGCGGAATTTGTGAAGGCGGACATGGTCAAGCCCGGTGCGACGGTAATTGACGTAGGCGTGAACCGCGTGCCGGATGCGAATTCCAAAACTGGAACGAAATTGGTCGGCGACGTGGATTTTGCCGCCGTGGAAAAAATTGCCGGAAAAATCACGCCGAATCCCGGTGGCGTCGGCCCGATGACGATTGCGATGTTGCTGCAAAACACCGTCCGCGCGTCGGAATTATCTTTCAACTAAAAAAACGATAAGGAAAACAGGAACGCAGGAAAATTTACCGGATTGTTTCAAAGTTTTTTCCTTGTTTCATGCTTTCCTAATTCAAAATAAAAAAATTCAAAAATAATTTATGAATCCAACCCGCATTCTCCCTGATCTGCAATGTTCGCTCGTGTGCGAAGAAGTCCGCCAGGAAGCCAACGGCAATCTTTTCCTGATCGGCGTCATCACGCTTTTACGCGTGCCGCAGATTCCCATCACGGCCGGACGCCTGTGCATCTTCAACCGCTGGACGGCGGGCATCGGCCAGTTCAATGAAAGTGTCCGCCTCATCGCGCCCGACCAGACGACGGTCGTGAGCAAAGCCGAATTGAAATTCGAATTGCGCGATCCCGCACAAGCCGCGACCGGCGTGATGGTTTTTGGCAATGTGAAATTTGAAACCGCCGGCACTTACTTCATCGAAGTGCTCGTGGACGACGTGATGAAACTGCGTTATCCGCTGCCCGTCATCCATGTGCCGCAGCCAGCCCAGCCGTCGGCATAAAATAAATTTGGGAGGGACGGCGTGCCGCCGTCCCATTTTAGTTCGGTTCAACTGCGAATTACTGCAACCACGCGAAAAGCGACACAGACAACTTGGTTTTCTTTTCGCATATTTCGCAGTTTAAGTTTTTTCCATTTTGGGACGGCGCCACGCCGTCCCTCCCGGCTGTCTTCAAAAACAAGGCTGATTTTTTCACCGCCTTTGTGGCAACATCCACGCCGTGAGCGCGCTCGCCGAATCAACTTTTGCCTGGGAACCCATCACGCCGCGCGGCGTGGCGGCATTTGCGCGTGCGTCGTTTGAACGGCTTCTGGTGGTGCAATCCATCCTCGCGTTGGTCACTGCCATCGTAATCGTGTGGTTGCTGACGAATGGATTTTTCCCGACGATTGACGCCGCCATCCGTCAACTGCCTGATCATGGCGAAATCGTTCATGGCGAACTGAATCTGCCTGACGCCGAGCCGCGTCTACTCGCCGAGGGACATTTTCTCGCGTTTATTCTGGACGCAAAACACACCGGCCAGATCCGTTCGCCCGCGCAATTTCAATTCGAGTTTGGCGAGAACTCGCTGCTGATTTTTTCGCTCTTCGGCGAGGCGGAAATGGATTATCCGCCCGACCAATCATTCTATTTCAACCGCACCGACCTGCGACCAAAGTGGGGCGCGTGGGCTCCGGAAATTCTCGGCCTCGCCGCGCTTGCGGTTTTTTTCGGGCTACTGTTGTCGTGGACTTTGCTCGCGACGCTTTATTTTCTACCCGTCTGGCTGGTCGCTTTTTTTGCGAACCGCGACTTGAATTTCCGCCAGAGCTGGCGTCTGACGGGAGCGGCGTTGATGCCCGGCGCATTGCTGATGACCTTATCCATCTTGTTATATGGCATTGGAGCATTTGATTTGATCAAACTTTGTTTTGCCTTTGGCATGCACTTTCTGATCGGCTGGATTTACCTGTTTATCAGCCCGCTTTTTGTGCGTCGCGCAATTCCACCAGAAAAGAAGAATCCATTTATCGCATCAAAATAATTGGAAGATGAAAATTTCAACCGAGCCGAAAATTGACACGATTGCATCGCGCCTTTAGCTTGTGCGCCCATGTCGAAACTGCCGTTTGAACTCTTGCTGGCGCTGCGTTATTTGCGGCCCAAACGGACGTTCGTTTCCATCATCACCTTGATCTCCATCCTCGGCGTCGCGCTGGGCGTGGCGGTCTTGATCATCGTCATCAGCGTGATGAGCGGGTTCGATCATGATCTGCGCGGGAAAATTCTCGGCTTCAGCCCGCAGATCACCGTCACGCAATCGGGCACGACGATGAAAAATTATCCGGCGGTGGCGGCTTTGATTTCATCGAACAAAAATGTCATCGCCGTTTCGCCGTTCGTCGCCGGCCCGGTGCTGGTGGAAACGGAAGAAACGACGAATCGTCCGGCCTTGCAAGACGCTCCGCTGTTGCGCGGCATTGATCCGGCAACGGATGGCAGCATGGCTAGTTTGTCCAATCACATGGCAGCAGGAACTTTTGATCTGAGCGGCCACGGCATCGTCGTCGGCGTGGATTTTGCGGCGAACATGAATCTGGAAATCGGCGATCATCTTTCGCTTTTCTCCGCGAGCGAAATCAAGAAGATCCAGGACGCGCTGAAAAATAAAACGGATTATGCCGCGTTGCCGGAAGATTACGAAGTGCGCGGAGTGTTTGACGCCGGTTATTATGATTACGATGCGCGGGTCGTGATCACCTCGATTGATAATGCGCAAGATTTATATAACCTCGACGATTCCGTTCACGGCTTGTTTGTGACGTTGAAAGACCCGAATCAAGCGACCTTGGTGGCGAGGCAGTTGGAAAAAACTTTGGGCGATGATTATAATGTGCGGACGTGGATGCAGGATAGCTCGGCGATCCTTACCGCCATCGCGGTCGAAAAAAATGTGATGTTTTACTTGCTGTTTTTCATCGTGCTGGT
>JAMFSG010000106.1 GCA_026225155.1 Verrucomicrobiota bacterium | reverse complement strand
TTGGCGTTCGCACTCGCTGTTGAAAAGTTCGTCGGCAGAAAGGCGCGGTCCAAAGTTGGAAAACCGTGATTCCACGCATAATCAAATCGCGCCGGATCCCAAAAATGGACGTGCGAATCAACGATGGGCATCACTTTCATGCTTCAAACCGGTTTCAAATCGCAGCTCGAACCAATTTCCTGCGGCGTTTGATAGACGCCATTTTCGACTTTGCATGGATGGACAAAGTGTTCGCGCAAGTGCGGAATGTGTTCGAGAAAAATGGCGTCGTGACCGAGCGCGATGTGATTGAACAGCACGAGGTGCTGATGTAGTTGGCCCATGTCGCCGACGTGCGGCACGACCGGAATGCCGAACTTGCGCGACAACAAACTGACGGCGAGAAATTCGCTCACACCTGCGACGCGCACGGCATCCACTTGAATAAATCCGGCGCATTTCGCTTGCAGATAATTTTTGAAAACGACGCGGTTCGGCACGTGTTCGCCGAGCGCAAGTTTGAGCGGTGCGATGGCATCGGCCAAAGTTTTGTGGCCGAGCACGTCGTCGGGATGCGTCGGTTCCTCGATCCAAAACGGATTGATGACGCGCAGTTTTTGGCAGATGTCCAAAGCTTGCGGCAACGTCCATTGCTGATTGGCGTCCACCATCACGCGCGCTTTGTCACCGGCAACTTCGCGGACAATTTTGGCGCGGCGCAGATCGCGTTCGGGATCGCGCGAACCGACTTTCAGTTTCATCGCGGTGAAACCGGCGGCTATGGCTCGTTTGCAATTTTCGCGCACTTGCGCGTCGTCGTAATTAAACCAGCCAACCGATGTGTCGTAACCGGGATAACCGGCTTTCAAAATATTTTCGCGAGCCTTGCGGGTCGGCCGATGCTCGCGAATAATTTTTAACGCGAGCGGCGAAGTGAGTTCGTCTTCGAGATACGAAAGATCAAGCGTGGCGACAACTTGTTCGGGCGAAAGATCAAGTAGCAATTTCCACAACGGCACGCCGCGCGTTTTCGCCCACAAATCCCAGCAGGCATTCGTGACGGATGCGAGCGCGAGTTGCACGACGCCTTTGTGCGGCCCGAGCCAGCGGAATTGTTGTTCGTCCGCCATCGCGCGTTGCAACGCGCCGAAATCGGACATGATTTCTTCAATGGATTTTCCGACGAGCCGTTGTGCATAAAATCTTGCGGCTTCGCACACGAGTTGATTGCCTTCACCAAGTGTGAACGCGAGACCGATGCCGGTGCGGCCTTTGTCATCATGCAATTCTGTTACAGCATAAGAATAAATCGGATCTTTGTGGATCGCGTCGCTGCCGTGGCCATGACCGATGGGAAAACGCGCATCGCGCATGGAAATTTTGGTGATCATAAAAATGAAATCAATCTGGGAATAAAATTATTAAACGTGCGTTGAAACATGGTAGGAATGGCGCGCTGCGCCGTCCGCGCCGGGTCGCGGCGCAACGAATGAGCAAAGCGTTTGGCTTACCACGTTCGCCTGATTCCGTCGCCTGACGCTGCGCTCGGCGACGGGGACATCGCAGCGCGATTTCCCTACCAAAGAATGTGAACGCGAAATCCATAAAATTAAGCTGAACGGCGGTAGCCGAGTTCCGCGCCGCCGCTGACATTTAGAATGTGGCCGGTGATGAAACGCGCTTTTTCGGAAAGCAAAAAAACACACGCGTCGGCAATCGTGTCGCCTTCCGGACAATAACCGAGCGGATGAATTTCGTTCAGATAACGCTCGGTGGACGCAGGATCGGGCTGCTCGGCGCACCATTGACGGAGCATCGGCGTCCACACGCCCGCAGGCGCGACGGCGTTCACGCGAATGCCGTGTTTCGCATAATCCAGCGCCATGGATTTCGTGAGCGCGTTCATGCCGCCTTTCGTCGCCGCGTAAGCCGCATGAATTTCCTGGCCGATGTTGCCGACGAGACTGGACGTGTTGAGAATGTTTCCTTTGCTCGCGGCCAACGCCGCGAACGCGTGACGCGTCGTGTGCAAAACGCCTTTCAAATTCACATCAAACAGCGCGTCCCATTCGGCATCGGTCGTATCGTGAATCGCTTTTGACGGCGTGGCGATGCCGGCGTTGTTGTGAACGGCGTCCAACTTTCCGTAACGCGACAACGTTTTTTCAATCGCGGTTTTCACTTCACCGTCGCGCGTCACGTCACAGACGATGCCGAGGTGATCCGTGCCAAGTTCGTTCGCGACCTTTTCAACACCATCCTTGTCGCGGGCGACGACAACGACTTTCGCACCTTCGGCGGCGTAAGCTTTCGCGCAATCGCGGCCGATGCCGCACGAGCCGCCGGTGAGAAAAATAATTTTATCTTTGAGCAGTAAATTCATTTGAGAAAATAAACCTCCTTCGTGTCTGACCAGATTTTTCCTTTCGCCGCGGCATCCGGCAACGGTGATTGACACGGATCGGTTTCCTTCCACCAGCGCTGCGTTTCGGGATCAGCGGCCATGCGCGCCATGTCGGCGTCGAAATTCGTGCCGGTGTATTCGAGATACGCGAACAGATAAAGCTGGCCATTGATCTCGCGTTCGTGGATAGAAAAATTCTGGATGTGGCACGACTTGATCATCGCGTTCACGCGTGGCCACGCATGCGCGTGCAAATCCTCGTAACGCGCAGCCTTATCCGATTTCAAGCCGGTGACCCAGCAATAACGTTGCGGTGAATTTTGCGACGTTGGGTTTTGCGTCGCGCAACCGGCGAGCATCGCGATGCAGAGCAAAGCAAAAATGGTTTTCATAATTTTCAAATTCATAGGTCAACGGAAAATAAAATAGAGCGTCACGAAAATCACGAGCACCAGCGCGGACATGAAACGGTAATCGGATAATCCGCTGCCGCATTTCACACGCAGCGGCGCAGTCCAATTTTCCCAGACGAGCGTTTCAGCTCCGGCCTTCAATGGTTCGCGCAGCGCGAGCGAGGCGACGACTTGCACGAGGACGCAAAGACAAAACAATCCAAACGATGCGAGCATAAAATCCGCGAGGCAGGTGTTGTATATGAAATTCAAAACGGGCGACGCGGTGATGGCATCTTTAGACGCAATTTTGTCTTTGAAAAATCCGAGAAAAAAACAAATTGCGCCGAGCAGTCCGCCAAAAATCATCGTGATGAACGCGGCACGTCCGCCGGCGCGTTTCCAGAAAACACCGACAAGAAACACGGCGGTGATCGGCGGCGCGATGTAGCAGATCAACGTGTTCAGTCCCTGAAAAATCGTGTCGTAATGGCCGAAGATCGGCGATAGCACGATGGCCAGCAACGTGGCCGCGACGGTTGTCCAACGACCAACGGTCACGAGACTGGCGTTGGCGGTTTGCGGACGCCAGCGTTTCCAGATGTCGTAAGCGAAAAGCGTGGCGGCGGAATTGAGCGCGGCGGAACATGTTTGCATCGCGGCGGCCAACATTGCGGCGACGACGAGTCCTTTCAATCCGACCGGCAACAAATGTGTGAGCATGAACGGATACGCATCTTTCGACGCGACCGGCCCGATGGCGTGGCTCACGCCGTTGATTGTTTCCGTGCCAAAATAATTATTTTGCACGAGCGCAACGCAAAGCACGCCGGGCAGCACGAAGAAAAATACCGGTAAAATTTTCAGGAACGCGCAAAACAGCGGGCCGAGGCGCGCATGTTTTTCATCTTTAGCCGCGAGCACGCGTTGCACAATCGTCTGGTCGCAGCACCAATACCAGATGCCGATGACCGGATAGCCAAGCAAAATCGAATACCACGGCACATTGCCGATGACGGTGTTGTCGCCGCTGGCGTGCATCATGTGCAAAAAAGATTTCGTCGAAAGTTCCACGCCGCCTTCTTGCCCGAGCAATGGATGCGGGTGTGTGGCGAGCAAATTATTTAACGCTGTCCAACCACCGACAGCATGATAACCGGCAGTGGTGATGCAAATCGCGCCGACCAGCAGCAAAACGGTTTGAATACTTTCCGTCCAAACCACGGCGAGCAATCCGCCGATGACGGTATAAATTCCCGTCAAAATTCCCAGCGCGATGATGAAGAACATCAACGCGTTAACGCCGAGAATGTTTTGCGTTTCTGGAATGTTGAAAATGTAACACAGCACGGCAGCGGCGGTGAAAAGTGCCACGCCGATGTGAATGACAATTGCCGAGACCAGCGAAACAAACGACAGCGCGTCGCGGCAATTGCGGTTGTAACGGCGTTCCAAATAATCGGGCAGCGTCGGCACGCGCGTGCGCAAATAGAGCGGCGCGAAAAACAGCGAGAGCAAAATGAGCGTGAACCCAGCCATCCACTCGTAATTGCCGTAAAGCAAACCGGACGTGTAAGCCGATTGCGCGAGGCTGACGAGATGAACGGTCGAGATGTTCGCCGCGAACATTGCCAGCCCGATAACCGGCCATTTCAAAGAATTATCCGCGAGAAAATAATGCCCGGCATCGCCCGCGCTTTTGCTGCGACGAAATCCCGCGAACACGCCGATGCCGACGACGCCCAATAAATAAAGGGCAATAATCGTCCAATCGAAGTTGCTCATCGGGCTATTCATCGCGTCAAGGCGTCAGTTCGATTTCGTTGATCGTCGGGCCGTCCGTCGCATCGAGAATGTTCAATCGAAATTCTTGCGCGGTGATTGAAGAAAAAGACTTTTGAAAATCATCGCCCAAAGTCGTGCTGGAAAAAATTGTTTTCCAATCGTCACCGTCGCGGTATTGAAATTCAAATTTTTGCACGCGGGAAAACGCTTCGGAAATGTGCACGTGGCCAACGGTTTTCGGTTTCAAAAAATCAACGGCGATCCACGCTTGCTTGGTTCCGTCGTCCGTCGCCCAACGCGTTTGATCGTCGCCATCGAAAGCGCACGCCGCACCGTAAAGACTGTCTTCTTTTTGAAATACATCCGAGGCCGTGGCTTTGATGGCGGGCGTCAAGGAGATTTCCGGAATGTCGAGCGCGGAACCGACGAGTTTCAATTTCACAACTGTGTCATCTGAATCACGCAAAGCCAAAGGAACTGTCAGCAGAAGTTTTCCATCGGCGCGGGTGAATTTAATTTTTTCGCCGCCGAGAATGCGCGCGGATTTTATTTTGCAATCAATGTCTGGTAATTCAATCGTCTCACTCTGGCTACGCAAAATATGAACGTAAATCACATCGCCTTTGCGCGTGCTGGCGATGGACTTCGTCGGTTTCCACGGACCGCCGCGCGTGCCGTAAATACTTTCGCCATTTTTGTCCATCCACGCGCCGACTTGTTTGAGCACGTCAACCTGGCGCGGTTCGATGCGACCATCCGGCATCGGGCCGACATCAAACAAAAGATTTCCATCGCCGCCTACGCATTGCGCGAGGATGTGGACGACTTCAGCCGCCGATTTGATTTTGTCGTTTGGTTTCCAAGACCATTGCGTGCCGATGGTCATGCAGGTTTCCCACGGCGTTTTGTTATCATAGGCACCGATGCTTTGTTCCGGCGTGTAAAAATCTTCGTTGGGATTCAAATGACCTTGGTGCGCCCATTGTTCAAAACTGTCCATCTGCAACCGGTTGTTGATGAGGATCTGCGGCTGCAATCCGCGCACGAGCGGATAAGTCGCGGACGGATTCCACATCGTCGGACGGCCATCGGTGTCAAACCAGAGCACGGAAATTTTTCCGTAATTGGCAAGCAGCTCGCGCAGCTCGGCCAGATTTTTTTGAACGAAACGGTCATTGTTCGTCGAGCGGCAATCGGGATCGCGCCAGTCCATCGGCGAAAAATACCAGCCGAGGGTTTCATTTTGTTTGTGCGCCGCCGCCGCCAATTCGGCGCAAACATCACGCTTGAACGGCGTCGTGCTGATGTTGTAAGCGTCCGCCTTGGAATCCCACAGCAAAAAGCCATCGCCATGTTTTGCCGTCAGCACCATGTATTTCATGCCCGCATTTTTCGCGATGCTCACCCAATCATCGGCGTTGAAATTGGTGGGATTAAATTGCTTGTATAGATTATCATAAATGGCAACCGGCGTCGGCCCGTCGTTCGGACAATTCGTATTTGAGTTTGCGCGCGACCAACTGATTTCCTGTCCAGTCAAACTCACGGGGCCCCAATGGATGAACATCCCGAACCGCGCGTCGCGCCACCACGCCATGCGCGCATCTTTTTGCGCGGGCGTTTCATCCGGCGTTGCGACAACAGTGGATGCAACCGTGCCAAGAATGAACAAAATCAATACGCTCCATTTTTTCATAACAATTCAACTTCGCCTATCGTCGGGCCGCCGGTCGCGTCAAGGATGTTCAAACGAAATTCGCGCGCGGTCACGGGCGAAAATGATTTCTGAAAATCTTCGCCCAAAGTCGTGCCGATGAAAATCGTTTTCCAATCGCTGCCATCGCGATATTGCAATTCAAATTTTTGCACGCGACCGGCCACGGCCTCGGAAATTTTCACCTGCCGGATGGTTTTCGGCGCGGCAAAACTCGTGGCGAGCCACGCATGTTTGATATTTCCATCCGTCGCCCAACGCGTCTGCGCGTCGTCGTCAAACGCCTGTTGCGCGCCAAAATCCGCCTTTTCGTTTTGATAGACATTCGATGCCGTGGCCTTGATGGTTGACGGAATTTCCAAGACCGGCAAAGCCATCGCCGAGCCGTCGAGCTTCAGTTTTACCACCGTGTCATTCGCATCGCGCAGAGCCAAAGGAATGGTCAACGCGAGCTTGCCGTCAGTTTGCAAAAATTTGACTTCACCGCCATTCAGTAACGAGGCCGATTTAACTTTAGCTGCGAGGTCGGGCAATTCAATCGTGTCAACGTGGCCGCCCAAAATGTGAACATAAATCACATCGCCTTTGCGCATGCTGGCGATGGCTTTCGTCGGTTTCCATGGGCCGCCGCGCGTGCCATAAATACTTTCGCTATTTTTGTCCATCCATGCACCGACTTGCTTCAACTCGTCAACCTGACGCGGTTCGATGCGGCCATCCGGCATCGGGCCAACATTGAAAAGAAGATTCCCATCACCGCCAACGCACAACACCAGCGTTTTGATGATTTGCGCGACGGGCTTCAACTGGTCGTCCGGTTTCCATGACCATTGGTTGCCGATCGTCATGCACGTTTCCCACGGCGCGTCATTTTGAAAACCGCCGATGCGTTGTTCTGGCGTGCCGAAATCGCCCCAGCCGCCGCAGCGCGTGGTGACGAGAATTTGCGGCTGCAATTTTCGGATCATGGGAAAAAGTTCCGCGTTGCCCCACGTTTCCGGCGTGTTCACACCGCCATCGGTGTCGAACCATAATTCATCTACCTGCCCGTAGTTGCTCAACAGTTCTCGGACTTGGCCTTGAAAATATTTGATGTATTCGGTCTGGTTCGTCGTAAAAAAATCGGGATGATGCCAGTCGGGCGGCGAATAATAAAATCCGAGCGAAATGCCCGCGTCGTGACACGCCTGCGCAAGTTCGGCGCAGAGGTCGCGGCCAAACGGACTCTGCGTAATTTTATAATCTGTCAGCTTGCTATCGAACATCGCAAAGCCGTCGTGATGTTTCGCGGTGAAGACGATGTATTTCATGCCGGCAGATTTCGCGATCGACACCCAGGTGCGCGCGTCGAAATTCGTCGGATTGAATTGATGATACAACGCGTCATATTCCGCCGCTGGCGTTCCGTCTTTTGGATTTTCACCGCGATCGCGACGTTCCCCAGCCCGGCTCCAACTGATTTCCTGACCCGTCAAAGAACAAGGATCAAAGTGGATGAACATGCCAAAGCGATTGGATTGCCAGCGTGCTAATGCATCGGGATTAGCGGCGGGAAAATCCGGCGGGTTCCCCGCCAAAGCGAACAGCTCGCTCACAATCAAAATGGCAATTGTGCTGAAAACGCATGAAATTGAACAAATGGATTTATTTTGCAGAGGTCGAATTAACATATGAATCATCAGCCTAGAAAAAGGGCGCAAAAGGGAAAATTTGGTCATCCAACAAAACTGAGTTATTCTAGGAAGGAAATCTTGCAAAATTGTTCAGCGAAGAATATTGAACATGGTGTGAGCACGAAACCAACATATCAAGCGCGTAACGCAAGTTATGAGATTGACCGCTGCGAGCCGCAAAACCGCGCGATCGAAACGGGCAAGATTTTGTTTCACGCTTTGACGAAAGGGCATTATCCGGGCACGCCCGTGCCGGAGAATATTTTGTCCGGCTTGAGCAGCATCGGATTTTGGAACGCGGGCGGCGCGCAGGATTGGGGCGAGAACCCGCATCGCAATGAAGGCGTCGAAATCACTTTTTTGGAAACCGGCACAATGTTTTTTGTCGCCGACGGGAAAAAATATAATCTGCGCGCCGGGCAGTTCACCATCACGCGCCCGTGGCAATTGCATAAACTCGGCGCCCCGAACATCGGGCCGGGACGATTGCACTGGCTCATCATTGATGTCGGTGTGCGCCGTCCGCACCAGAACTGGAACTGGCCGGCGTGGATGGTTTTGACGAAAGATGATCTCGCCGAACTCACGCGCAAATTGCGGCACAATGAAAATCCCGTGTGGAACGCCACGCCCGCGATCACGCATTCATTCCGCGAACTGGCGCGCACGGTTGAAGTTTGGAACCGGCCGCATGCGGTTTCGCGGCTGGCGACAAATCTCAACCAGCTTTTTCTCGGCATCCTCGACGCCTTGTCAGAACAGCAAACGCATGAAACACCCGACCTGACTTCGCGCCAGCGCACAGTGGAATTATTTTTGCACGAGGTGGAAAACAATCCCGCCATCAGCCGTGAACTCTGGACGATCAACAGCATGGCCGAACATTGCGGCATGGGCGTGACGGCATTTTCAAAATATTGCCGCGAACTCGTGAACAGCGGTCCGATGGAATATTTGAACCGTTGCCGTCTCGAATTTGCCGCGCAACAATTGCGGGGAAAACCCGGCTTGTCCATCACCGAGATCGCCCTGGCCAGCGGTTTTAATTCCAGCCAGTATTTTGCGACCCGTTTTCGTCAACATTTTCAAATGTCACCCAGCCGGTTCGTTTTAAAAGCCAACGAGGCTGGTAAAAAATAATTTTTGTCAGATTTAAAATCCCGCATGAAGTGGCGCGAAAAACAAGATGGTTTTGCCGGACAACGACTTGTGGTCGTGCCGCGACCCGTTCTCGCCACGGCTTTACAACAGCCGTTGCTCAGGCATTTATTGCCGACCGACGCCGGTTATTATCCCAAGGCCAAAGGCCACACTTGCGTGCGTAAAAATGGTTGTCCGGAAGTGATTTTTATTTACTGCGCCGAAGGCAACGGCTGGTGCGAAATCGCCGGCACCCGCCACGACATTTCTAAAAACCAACTGCTCATCATCCATGCCAATACGCCGCACGTTTATGGTGCGGGCAAAACCAAGCCATGGACAATCCACTGGTTTCATGCCGCCGGCGCCAATGTGCCATTTTATCTGGAACGGCTCGGCGTCTCGATTCAAAAACCCGTCGTGCCGTTGGGCGGCGACGTGCAATTGTTTTCACTTTTTGAAGAAGTATTGGAAGGTTTGGAACATGGCTTCACTTTGACGCACCTGATTTACGCGGCGCATTCGTTGACGCATCTGATGGGTTTAATCCTTCGTCATAAAGAAGAATTTTACCACGGCGAAACCAGCGTGCGTGAACGCATAGACAAGAGCATCGAGTTTATGAAAGGCCATTTGCGGGAGCCATTGAACATAGCGCGACTGGCGGCACTGGTCAATTTATCGCGCTCGCATTACACGACTTTATTTCGGCGGGTGACGGGTTATGCGCCGCTGAATTATCTGAATCATTTACGGATGCAACGCGCGGTGCAATTACTTAATACCACTGAATTGTCCATCAAACACATCAGCGACCAGCTCGGTTTTTCCGACCAATTTTATTTCTCCCGCGCCTTCAGCAAGCTGCACAACCATTCCCCGTCCGAACATCGCCGCCGTTATACTGCATAACCGCCAACGTCCGCAGATCGCCTGTTCAAAACGGCCAAAAAGCCGGAAATACCGCTGACCAAAAAGGTCAAATTCTTTCCCTGAAAGCTCATTGGAAATCTTTTGCTTCAGTGATAAAAAAAAGCATCACCTTTTGGCAAAACTGGCTATTCGATGAACATTCGTCATCGAACGGCTTTTTTTGAGTCGAATAAAAAAATCAAGCCAACTGAAGAAATCAAATCAAAACCCGGATCGCGAAATGAAGTAATAGTTTCATGTCAATCCAGGCACATTTCATTCGCACGGTCGGGATTATCTTGGCAACCGATAAAATCAAATGCCCGAATATTCACAGAACCCGTTCGATCTTTTGCTTTGTTTCCAAGAATGACCGGTCAATTGTCCATGCAGTCGGTTAGAATGTCCATTCCATCCCAATCAACTTTATGAAAGAGTTATCGCTGTCCACCGAATCCAATTTGCGCACTAAAACTGTCTCTAATCCTATCGTCAAAATGAAAAATCTAATCATGAAAACTTCCCCGATTGACCGGTCGGCGAGCCGGTGGCTTCAAAAACTGGCATTACCCGCCCTGTGTGTAGTGGCAGTCTCAGCCCCGGCGGCTACGGAACAATGGCTTGGTGTGCCAGGCACCAGCGCAACCACGAATTGGACGGATGGCGCCAACTGGACCGCCAGCGTGGATCAAACTTATTACAACGAAGTTCAATTCACCGGCACGGGTGCGAACGCCAATAACGATTTTTCCATCAATAACGTGCTGGATTCCACCGCGAGCCCGGGCGTTTCGCAGATGCCGATCTGGCAGCTTGATTTCACTCCGTTGAACGGCAATTACACCACCTTGATCAATCCGGGCGTGACGCTGACCACCGGTGCGGGCAATGGAACTTTGACTGTCGGTGCGGACATTTTGAATAATTCGTCTCCGGCTGCTGCCAATGCATTTGAAACCATCACACTTACCGGCGCGGGCGGCGCGTTGAATGTCGGCGGCAACATTTATATCGGTCAGGGTTCCACGACGCCCGGCGACACGCATAACGTCACGCTGGATTTGTCCGGTCTGGATAATTTTACGGATACCGGCGGCAACATCTATATCGCGGGCGGCAGTCTCCAACGTGCCAACGGCTCATTTTATCTCGCTAAAACAAATAGCATTTCGTTGGGTGGCGTTTTTCAAATCAGCAACCAGAACATGAGCAATTCGCAGCCGTGCGTGGTTGAATTAGGTATCAACAATGATATCGCGATCAACGGCGATAATCTGGTTGTCGGTGGCAGTGGCGCGGTGGCGGGCGCGGTGCTGAAATTCAATCCGGCGTTCGTCGGCGGCGCAACGGTTCCCTCAGTCTACTTTCACGGCCCGGTCACCGGTGGGCGCATTTCCACGGTCTACATTGGCAACGGCAATGGCGGCGCGCAAGTGGCTTCCACCGGCGTCGTGGATTTCAGCGGCGGCAATCCTTATATGGTGGTGGATTCCCTGCAGTTAGGCCAGGCCGGTGCAGGCAATGCGACCGGAACTTTGACTTTTGATAATAACTATGTGGATGCCAACAATGTCATCGTCGGCAACCAGACGGCAAGCGGCGGCGGCGCAGGGGTTGGCGTTGTGAACCTGAACAACAACGCAACGCTCGGCACCAGTTCCACGTTACTGGTGCGCCAAACGCTGACCCTGGCATCGTCAACCGGCACTTTGACGCCGGGAACAGCGGGCACAATCAATGTCAACGGCAGTTCACTCTCGGCACAAAACATCGTGAACGGCGGGGGCAACGGCACGATCAATTTGAACAGCGGCTCGTTGACACTTGCCGGCACAGCAGGAACGGCGGCGGCGCCCATCAGCAATTTGAATACGACTAATTCCACGCTGTCTTTGGCGGTTATTTCCGGCGCGACCAACACCGTCGCAAACCTGAAGACTGGTGGCACGACCAACATCATCAACATCTCTTCAGCGCCATCCTATGCGAGTTATCCGGTTCAAGTGGTGCTCATCAAATATGGCAGTCTCGGCGGTGCTGGTTTTAATTTCGGCCTCGGTTCAGTGCCGGCACTTTACGCGGGACACTTGGTCAACAACACGCTGAACGGTTCCATTGACGTGGTGTTCACGAGCGGTTCCACCACCTTGACTTGGAACGGCAATGTCAACGGCAACTGGGATACGACCACGGCGAACTGGCTGGCGGGCAGCGCGGCAACTTATGCGGACGGCCAAGTGGTGCAATTTCTCGATGGCGCGAGCAGCAGTGCGGTCAATCTGACCACGACCCTTTCGCCGAGCAGCGTCACGGTAAGCAACGCAGCTTTGAATTACACTTTCAGCGGCAGTGGCGCATTGAGCGGTTCGACTCCTTTCGTCAAAACCGGTTCGGGCAAGCTGACCATTGATAACAGCGGCAACAATAATTTCACCGGCGCTTTCAGCATCAATAACGGCACGGTTCAAGTCGGCAATAACGATGCGAACGGCAACCTGCCTTCCGGCGCGATCGTCAACAACGGCAATTTGGTTTTTGCGCGCTCGGACAACCCAACGATCAATAACAACATTTCCGGTTCCGGTTCCGTGGCGCAAGCGGGCGGCGGGACGTTGGTGTTGAGCGGTGCGAACACATTTACCGGCAATGTCGTGGTGACCAACAACAGCACGTTGCAGAACGGCAGTTCCACGGCGCTCGGTTCCGGCAGCGGCAGCGTGATCGTGGCCAGTGGTTCAACCTTTGATGCGGCGGGAAACGCTAGTCCGAAAAACATCATCGTTTCCGGCGCGGGTGTCGGTGGCAACGGCGCGGTCACGGACACGGGTGGCGCGGTTTACGGCTTGGTCAATAACATTACTTTGACTGGTGACACGACCTTCAGTTATCCGAACCGTTGGGATTTGAATAATACTTTGAGCACGGGCGGCAATGCCTATAATCTTACGCTGAACAGTTCCAGCGGTTATTTTCAATGGAGCAATTTGGCGATCGACCCCGCTTTGGCGAACATCACTTTGGTGGCCGGAGAATTGGGCATCGTAGGCACAACGACTTTGGGTAATCCTGCCAATACCCTGACCTTATCTTCCGGATCCAAGCTAACGTTTTATGGTGCGGCTTCAAGCGTCAGCAAACAAATAGATTTCCAAAGCGGTGCCACGATCAATAATAATGGCGGAGCCAATACCATGAGCGGAGCCATGATTCTGGAGTCGGGAGTTTCTACTTTTAACATTGGTGGCACCTCATTAAACCTAAGCAATGTCCTCACTGGTTCAGGTATTCTTTATCAAAACGGCGGCAACAGCACCTTGATCTTAAATGGAAACAGTCCCGCCTATGCTGGCTATGTCAGTTTGTTCACGGGCAAAACCGTGATCAACGGCACGCTCGGCGGCACGGGCATCACCAGCCAATCAGGAACTACTGTGGCCGGCGGCGGCACTGTTGTTGGCCTCGCCGACATCAGTGGCACATTGACACCGGGCGATGCGGGCATTGCGGGAACTTTCACGGCGGGCGGTTTGACGCTGGAAGGCGGTGCAGCTTTGACCATGGATTTAAGTTCCAGCATCGCCAGCGGCAATGACAAGATTCAGGTCAATGGCGATCTGACTCTGAAC
>JAMFSG010000105.1 GCA_026225155.1 Verrucomicrobiota bacterium | reverse complement strand
ACAAGCACAGGCGCAGGCAGATCGCGATAAAGTTCTCGTCGGCATTCACGCGGTCAGCCAATCGGATTACGACACGGCCGTTTCCGCCGCCGCGCAAGGCAATGCCGATATTTTGACCGCGAAGGCGAATCTGGAAACCGCGAGTTTGAATCTCGGTTACGCGACCGTGACCGCGCCGATTTCCGGTCGCATCGGCAAAGCGCTGGCGACGGAAGGCGCGTTGGTCGGCCAAAGCGAAGTGACGCAACTCGCGCTCATCCAACAACTTGATCCGATCTATTTTGATTTCACACAATCGAGCGTGGACATTTTGCGGTTGCGCAAACAACTGGCGGACGGCCAGTTCAAAAGCATCGAACCCGGCACGGCAAAAGTGACATTGATTTTGGAAGACGGTTCGACTTATCCGCTCGCTGGAAAATTACTTTTCTCCGACATCACGGTTGATCCGACGACGGGCATGGTGACGTTGCGCGCGGAATTTCCGAATCCCGACGGCTTGCTGCTGCCGGGAATGTTTGCGCGCGGCGAATTGGAGCAAGCGGTCAACAGCGACGCCATCGCCGTTTCGCAACGCGCGGTCGTTCACAACGCGGATGGCAGCGCGACGGTGCTCATCGTGACATCAACCAACACAGTGGCCGTGCAGCCGGTGAAGGCCGACACCGCGTTCGGTGACAAATGGATTGTGACGGATGGATTAAAAGCCGGCGAACGCGTCATCGTGGACGGTCTGCAAAAAGTTCAGCCCGGCATGACGGTGAATCCGGTTCCGTTTGAGACTTCGACGAACGCGCCGGCGGCCAGCCAGCCAAAACCATAAATCACATGGCCAGATTTTTCATTGACCGTCCGGTCTTCGCCTGGGTCGTCTCGATTCTCATCATGTTGATGGGCGGGTTGGCGATCACCAAATTGCCCGTCGCGCAATATCCGAGCATCGCGCCACCGTCCGTTTCCGTCACGGCAACTTACGCGGGCGCGTCCGCCGAAATCTTGCAAGACACGGTGACGTCGGTGATCGAGCAGCAGATGAATGGCATTGACGGGCTGCTTTACATTTCGTCCACGAGCGATTCGTCCGGCCAATCGGTCATCACGCTTTATTTTCAACCGGGCACGAATCCCGACATCGCGCAGGTGCAGGTGCAAAATAAATTGCAACTGGCCACGCCGAGTTTGCCGCAAGTCGTGCAACAACAAGGCATCGTCGTCGCCAAAGCCACGCGCAACTTTTTGATGTTCTTCACGCTGTCCGATCCGAGCGGAAAAATGGATGACATCGCGCTGGGCAATTATATCGCCACACACATTCTCGATCCCGTGCGGCGCGTGGATGGCGTGGGCGAAGCGGATGAATTCGGCACGGAATACGCGATGCGCATCTGGATGGATCCGGCAAAGCTGAACAGTTTTAATCTTACGGCGGGCGACGTCATCGCCGCGATTCAAGCGCAAAACATTCAAGTTCCCGTCGGCCAGATCGGCGACACGCCGGCGATGCACGGACAAGAACTCAACGTCACATTGCAAGGCCAGAGCACGCTGCGCACGGCAGAAGAATTCGGAAATATTTTATTGCACGTCAACACCGACGGCTCGCGCGTGCGTTTGCGCGACGTCGCGAAAGTTTCGCTCGGCGGACAAAATTACGTCACGCAGGCGCGTGTGAATGGAATTCCCGCCGCCGCTGTCGGCATCAAATTGACGCCGACTGCGAACGCGCTCGCCACTGCCGAAGCCGTGCGCGCGAAAGTCACCGAGCTGTCCAAATTATTTCCGCCCGACATCAAAGTGGATTATCCGTATGACAGCTCCACGTTCGTCCACATCTCGATCGTCAACGTCGTGGAAACTTTGTTCGAAGCCATCGCGCTCGTGTTCATCGTCATTTTTATTTTTCTGCAAAACATTCGCGCCACTTTCATTCCCACGATTGTCGTGCCCGTCGCCCTCCTCGGCACGTTCACGATCATGTATGCGTTCGGATTTTCCATCAACGTGCTGACGCTGTTCGGCGTCGTGCTGGCGATCGGTTTGCTCGTGGACGACGCGATTGTCGTCGTCGAAAACGTCGAGCGCATCATGAACGAAGAAGGTTTGTCGCCGCGCGACGCGACGCGCAAAGCGATGGAACAGATCACCGGCGCGCTCGTCGCGATCACGCTCGTGCTGACGGCGGTGTTCATCCCGATGGCGTTTTTCGGCGGCTCGGTCGGCGCGATTTACCGGCAATTTTCGCTCGCGATGGTCGCCGCGATGTTGTTCTCCATTTTTCTCGCGATGTCGCTCACGCCTGCGCTCTGCGCAACGCTTTTGAAGCCGATGAAAAAGGGCGAGCAACACGAGAAACCCGGGCCGTTTGGTTGGTTCAATCGCGGCTTCAGAGCTGGCACAACTAAATATCAAAGCGTCGTAGCGCGCATTTTGAAGAAAGCGGCGGCGTATCTTTTGATTTACGCCGTGATTTTGCTCGCGGTCGGCTGGCTTTACGTGCGTTTGCCGTCGTCCTTTTTGCCGGAAGAAGATCAAGGCTATTTCATCACCGCAATTCAATTGCCTGTTGGCGCGACGCAACAACGCACTTTAGAAGTCGTCAAACAAGTTGAAGCGTTTTACAAAAAACAACCGGAGATCAGCGACGTCATCGCGCTTACGGGATTTAGTTTCAATGGTCGCGGCCAGAACGCGGGCATCGCGTTCGCGCGTTTGAAAGATTGGAGTCAGCGCAAAGGCAAAGCGCATCGCGTGCAAGCCATCATCGGACGCGCGTTCATGGGTTTGTCCGGCATCCAGGACGCGATCATTTATCCGATCAATCCGCCCGCGATTTCCGAACTCGGTAACTCCGCCGGCTTCGATTACGAACTGCAAGATCAAGGTTCGCTCGGCCACGCGCAATTGATGGCCGCGCGCAATCAACTGCTCGGCATGGCCGCGCAAAGCAAAATCGTCACGCAAGTGCGCCCGCAAGGAATGGAAGACACGGCGCAATTGAAAATTGATATTGATCGCGACAAAGCCACGACGCTCGGCGTCGCACTCGCGGACATCAACACCACATTGCAGGCGGATTTCGGTTCGGCTTACGTCAATAATTTCGTGGACGGCAACCGCGTGCAACAAGTCATCGTCATGCTCGACGCGCCGTATCGAATGTTGCCCGACGACATCAAAAAAGTTTTCGTCCGCAACAGCAGCGGCACGATGGTTCCGCTTTCGGCCTTCACCACGATGCACTGGATTTACGGTTCACCGCGGCTCGAACGCTACAACGGATTTCCGTCGCTGGAAATTGTCGGCACGGCGTCGCCTGGAAAAAGTTCCGGCGTCGCGATGGAAGAAATTGAAAATCTCGTGAAGAAACTTCCGCCCGGCATCAGCGGCGAATGGACCGGACAATCTTACGAAGAACGTTTGTCGGGATCACAAGCGCCCGCGCTTTACACCATTTCGCTGCTCGTCGTGTTTTTGTGCCTCGCCGCACTTTACGAAAGTTGGTCCATTCCGTTCGCCGTGATTTTGGTCGTGCCGCTCGGCGTGCTCGGCGCGTTGATCGCCGCGACGCTGTGCGGTTTACCAAACGACGTTTATTTCAAAGTCGGTTTGCTGACGACCATCGGCCTTTCGACCAAAAACGCGATTCTGATCATCGAGTTCGCCAAAGATTTGCAAGCGCAAGGCATGGGCTTGATTGAAGCCACGCTCGAAGCCGTGCATCTGCGGCTGCGCCCAATCTTGATGACATCGTTCGCATTCATCCTCGGTGTGTTGCCGCTCGCTTTGAGTAACGGCGCGGGCTCCGGCAGTCAAAATGCCATCGGCACCGGCGTGGTCGGCGGCATGATCGCCGGCACGGTGCTGGCAATTTTCCTCGTGCCGGTTTTCTTCGTCGTCGTGCGCCGCATCTTCAAACACAGACCGAGTCGTCTGGAATTGGCGGCGCAAGCCGCTGCGACCGCGCCAAAAAATCCCGATGCCAAATAAAATTCGCATGAACAAATTTTTCACCATCATCGCGTTCATCGGACTGACCGTCACCGGCTGCACGCTCGCGCCAAAATATAAACAACCCGCGCCGCCCGTCGCGCAAACGTGGCCGGAGAATTCTGCGCAAAATGATTCCAGTCAAAAAACTAACGCCGTCGCCGACATTGGCTGGCGGGAATTTTTTCAAGACGCGCGTTTGCAACAACTCATCGGACTGGCGTTAACGAACAATCGCGATCTGCGCGTGGCCGTTTTGAACGTCGAAGTTTCGCAGGCGCAATATCGCATCGCGCGAGCAAATCTGTTTCCGCAGGTTGATGGCACTGCCGGCTACAATCGCCAACATTTATCGAAATATCAGTTATTATCTCCGGGCCAAACTGATCTTCTGCCCGGTCAAAGTCAGCTAGAAAAACAATGGAGTTTGGGCATCGGCACAACTTCTTACGAACTGGATTTATTCGGACGCATCCGGAGTTTGAAAGCGCAGGCGTTGGAAAATTATTTTGCGACGGAAGAAGCGCAGCGCAACGCGCACATCGCGCTTATCTCCGAAGTCGCCGTTCAATATCTGACCGAATTGCAATACGGCGAACAACTCGCCGTCGCGCAGAGCACGCTCGCGTCGGTGCAGTCAGCTTATGATCTGAACAAACAAAGCTACGATGTCGGCAACATTTCCGAACTCGATCTGCGCACCGCCGAGGCGCAAGTGGAAACCGCCAAAGTCAGCATCGCGAATTACGATCAGTTGCGGCAGCAAGCGGATCATGCGCTCGTTTTGCTTGTCGGCGAAACCCTGCCAACGAATCTGCCGCCGGTGCAACCGTTGAACGCGCAAAAATTATTGACCGATTTGCCGCCGGGTTTGCCGTCCGACCTGTTGCAACGCCGACCGGATATTTTGGAAGCTGAACATCAATTGAAAGCTGCCAACGCGAACATCGGCGCGGCGCGCGCGGCATTTTTTCCAAAAATTTCAATCACCGCCGACGCGGGTGTTTCCAGCCAGCAGCTCGGACAACTT
>JAMFSG010000104.1 GCA_026225155.1 Verrucomicrobiota bacterium | reverse complement strand
GCTGTCCTCGCTGGAGCACATCCGGCTGCGCACGGGCATGTATATCGGGCGCATCGGCAACGGCAATAATCCCGACGACGGCTGCTACGTCCTGCTCAAGGAGGTCGTGGACAATGCGATTGACGAATACATCATGGGTCACGGCAAGGAAGTGCAGATCGCTTTGGATGGAAACAAAGTGACGGTGCGCGATTTCGGTCGCGGCATTCCGCTCGGCAAAGTCGTGGATTGCGTTTCCAAAATCAATACCGGCGCAAAATACAACGACGATGTTTTTCAATTCAGCGTCGGCTTGAACGGCGTCGGCACGAAAGCCGTCAATGCGTTGTCGAAAAATTTTCTCGCGCGCAGCCATCGTGAGGGCGAATTCGCCGAGGCGTCTTTCAAAGCGGGTAAATTAAAAAATGAAAATACCGGCAAAACGAAAGAACCGAACGGCACGTTCATCGAGTTCGAGCCGGACCCGGAAATTTTCAAGGACAGCGAATTCAAACTGGAATTCATCGAGCGCCGTTTGCGGCATTACAGCTATTTGAACACCGGCTTGAAGTTGATTTTGAAAACGCCGGAAATGCCGGAGCCGAAAGTTTTTCAATCGCGACACGGCCTGATGGATTTGGTGATGGAAGACATGGCGACGGATGGCAGCGAACCGATTTATGCGCCGTTGCATTACGCGGGCAAGACTTTGGAATTTTGTTTCACGCACAGCAATTCGCGTTACGGCGAGACGTTTTATTCGTTCGTCAACGGGCAATTCACGAGCGACGGCGGCACGCATTTGAGCGCGTTTCGTGAAGGTTTGCTGAAAGCGGTCAATGAACATTGCAACGGCAAATACGAAGGCGATGACGTGCGCGAGTGCATGGTCGGCGCGGTGGCGATCCGCCTGAAAGATCCGTTGTTCGAATCGCAGACGAAAAATAAATTGGGCAACACGGAAATCCGCACGGAACTTGTCAACAACGTGCGCGAAGAGTTATTGCATTTTTTCCAACGCAACAAAGCCATCGCCGACAAGATCATCGAAAAAGTCGCGGACACGCAGCAGTTGCGCAAGGAATTGCAGGCGGTGAAAAAACTCGCGCGCGAACGGGCGAAGGCGATCACGCTGCGCATTCCGCAATTGAAAGATTGCAAAAACCATTTCGATGCAAAAAAAGAAAAAGGCAAGGGCACGATGGTTTTCATCTGCGAAGGACAATCCGCTGCCGGCTCGATCACGAGTTGCCGCGACGTGAACAATCAGGCGGTTTTCGTTTTGAAAGGCAAACCGTTAAACGTCTGGGATCTCAAGCGCGACATCATGTATAAAAATGATGAGATGTATAATCTCATGCAGTCGTTGAACGTCGAGGACAACACCGAAAGTTTGCGTTACGAAAAAGTGATCCTCGCGACCGACGCGGACGTGGACGGCATGCACATCCGCAATCTGATGATCACGTATTTTTTCAAATTCTTCGAGCAACTCGTCCACGACGGCCACGTTCATGTTTTGGAAACTCCGCTCTTCCGCGTGCGCAACAAACAGGAAACCATTTATTGTTACAGCGAAACCGAGCGCGATGCGGCGTCCACAAAATTGGGCGGCAAACCGGAGATCACGCGTTTCAAAGGTCTTGGGGAAATCAGCCCGAAAGAATTTCAACAGTTCATCGGCAAGCAGATGCGCTTGAGCAAGGTGGAATACGCGTCGCGCGCCGAGTCCGCGAATATCTTTAATTTTTACATGGGCAAAAATACGCCGGAGCGGAAAGATTACATCATGGATAGTTTGGTTGTACCGGTGGAAGATTAAGTTTTTGGGAGGGACGCGGTATCGGCGTCCCCAAATGATTTTGGCATTTTGCAAAATTATGGGACGGCGGCACGCCGTCCCTCCCGTTTTATCTTTCATCTTCAACCATTTGCCTTGTTGGCAAACATCCGCTT
>JAMFSG010000103.1 GCA_026225155.1 Verrucomicrobiota bacterium | reverse complement strand
TGCAAGCTATTCGCTGGGCGATGGCAACTGGCATCCGCTTGTGGCTGGCAAATTGTTGCCCGCCGGTTCAGCTCTCCGCACAGGCGACAATGGCATCGTTGATGTCGTGTTGGGCAAGGCAATTGAGTTTCCGCAGTCGCAAAAAACGCCGGATCGTATTTCTCCCGCGCCTGACGCGCCGGTTCGTGGTTTGATTTCTTTCAAACCCGCCGCCGAACAGAATGTCATCCGCCTTACGCCCGGAACGGTCATTGCCATTGATAAATTGACCACCACCGATACTGATGCCGACACTGTCAGCGACACAGAATTAGATCTAAAGCAGGGAAAAATTTTCGCCAGCGTGAAGAAACTTTCTGCCACATCACAATACTTGGTCAAAATCCCCAATGGCATTGCCGGCGTCCGCGGCACCCTGTTCAGCATCGGTGCTGACGGTTCAACCGCTGTCTTTGAAAGCGCCAGCGGTGGATTGGTTGTTTCCCTTTCGATTGGTGGCATCACCAAGACAGTCCTCGTGCCGGTTGGACAAATACTAAATCCGTCCAATGGCGATTTGACACCGGTTTCTCCCGGGGTTGAACGCATCCTTTCAAATATCTTTACTGGCCTGAAAACATTTTATGTTGAAGTTGTAAATTATGAATTGAATCATAATAACGGATGGGTTTCATCAGTGGCCGGACACATTTGAGATTGTAACCGGTCAATTTCTAAAACCAGCGCAGCCTTGAGTTGCGCTGGTTTTTTGTTTAATAAACGGTGTGCAATTCAAGCGTCCCAAACGTGCGCCCATCCTTCTTGCGCTGATTGTTCTGGCGTTCGTTTGCGGAATCCGCCTATTGAATCCCGACTTTCTCGATCGGCTCGAACGGATGACTTACGACTGGCGTGTCCGTGCTTCCCAAAAATTTTCCCCGCCAGTGGCCACCAATCTTGCCTTCGTTTCGATGGAAGATTCCAGCATTTCAGAAATTCGGTATGGATTGCTGGGACAATCTTACGGACTTTATTGGCCACGTCACGTTTACGGGCGGATAGTCGAAGAACTTTCAGCGCAAGGCGCAAAAGCCGTTGCCTTTGACATTCTGTTTGGCGAATTGCGTCCTGACCATGCGCCGGTTTCGATGGCGGATGGCAGCCTGATTGAATCCGACAATTTTTTCGCATTACAAATGCATCAGGCCGGCAATGTCATCTCCGCATTCACACCGGAGGTGATGCCGCCTGATTTATTTGCCACCAACAGTCTTGAACTCGGTGACATTTCAACGGAAAAAGATTCCGATGGCGTTTTGCGTCGCGTCAAAAGTTTCAATCTGAACTGGCACGCGGCCTTTAAATCCGCCGCCAAGGAATTTGGCATCAACCTGGATCAGGCACAGATCAAATCCGACCGCATCATTTTACCACAACCTGGCAAAGACATTGTCGTGTTGCTCGACAAAAACGGAGATTTTGACCTCGCTGATTTTGTGGGCGATAAAATTCCCAAAGGTTGGAAACGCTATGACAAACCATTTGAGCGTGTTTGGGACATGGGCATCGTCATCGCCGCGCAAGAATTGAAGCTCGATCTGGACCACGCGGAAATTGATCTGTCGCAGGGTCGCATTAAATTTCACGGCCCAAACGGGATCGAACGAACCATTCCCGTAGATGCCAATGGCAATTTTTATATTGATTGGCGGATCACGCCGACCAGCACAAATTTGTTGCGCGCGCCGATTGAAAACATATTGAAACAAGACAAACTGCGGTTGCTGGGCGAGACCAACGATTTGAAAAATGAATTTCGCGGCAAACTCGTTATCATCGGTTCGGCGGCCAAAGGCAATGACCTGACCGACCGCGGCGCGACGCCGCTGGAAAACGACACGCTGCTCGTCAGCAAACATTGGAACGTCGCCAATTCTGTCATCACCGGCGAATTCATCCGGCGCACGCCGCTGGCATTGGAACTGGTGATTGTTATTTTTCTCGGCGCGATGACGGCCATCCTCACCTGGCAATCGCGCGGCTTCGTTGCCGCTAGTGGCGCGATTTTGGTGGCGATCATTTATGGGGCGATCGCGTTTTTTGCGTTCGCAAAATTTCGCTTCTGGCTGCCGCTGGTTTATCCGATCGCCGGTGCGATGTTGATGGAATATCTGATTCTCGCCGCCCATCGCGTCATGTTTGAAGAAGGCGAAAAACGGCGCGTGAAATCCGTTTTTTCCAAACTCGTTTCGCCGAACGTGGTGAACGAACTTTTGGGCGCGGAAAAACTGGCGCTCGGCGGCGCACACCGTGAAATCACCATTTTCTTTGCCGATGTGCGCGGATTCACCACGCTGACCGACCAGATTCAGGAACAAGTGGTGGCTTTTGTCCGCAACCGCAAATTGGATTCGACCACGGCGGAAAAATATTTTGAAGAATCCGCGCGCGAAACTTTGGAGACGGTGAATCTTTATCTCGCGACGGTCGCCGAGGCGGTGAAAAAGCATGGGGGCACGTTGGACAAATATATCGGCGATTGCGTGATGGCGTTTTGGAACGCACCGTCCACGAACGAGAAACATGCACTTGCCTGCGTGCAGGCAGCGATTGAAACGCAACGCGCCATCGTGAAATTGAACGCGCAACGACTTGCCCAAAATCCCGCGCGGGAAATTGAAAACAAAGCGCGGCTCGCCGCCGGTTTGCCGCAAAAACCGTTGCATGTCGAACTGCACCTCGGTTCCGGCGTCAATACCGGGTTTGTCACCGTCGGCTTGATGGGTTCGGACGCGCATGGTTTTAATTACACGGTTTTCGGCCGCGACGTGAATCTGGCCAGCCGGCTGGAAGGCGTTTCCGGCAGCAGCCGCATCATCATCAGCGACACGACATATTTGCACTTGTTACATCATGCGCCGGAAATCGCCGCGACATGCAGGGAATTGCCGCCGGAACAAATCAAGGGTTTCCGCGATGCCGTGCGGATTTACGAAGTGCCGTGGAAATAATTTTTAATTTTTAATTTCTTATTTTAAGTTAAGTTGGTTCCAACAGCAGGCAAGTTGTTAACTAAAAATTAAGAACCTAAAACTGAACCATGCGCACGGCAATTTATCCCGGCAGTTTTGATCCGCTGACCAACGGCCATCTGGACGTGGTGCAACGCGCGGCGAAACTTTTTGATCGCGTCATCGTGGCCGTCGCCAAAAACGAGGGGAAAAATCCGCTGTTCACGTTGAACGAGCGGCTGGTGCTGGTCAAAAATGCGGTGGCGCATTTGCCGAATGTCGAGGCGGACGCGTTTGACGGCTTGCTGGTGGAATACGTGGTTGAAAAAAAAGCGCAGGCGATCGTGCGCGGATTGCGCGCCGTTTCGGATTTTGAATTTGAATTTCAACTGGCGCTGATGAACCGCAAGTTGAATGAAAATGTGGAGACGATTTTCATGATGCCGAAAGACACTTACACATTTTTAAGTTCGCGCATCGTGAAAGAAATCGCGCGGCTCGGCGGCGACGTCAGTTCGTTTGTCACGCCGAATGTGCAAGCGGCGTTGCGGAAAAAATTGCGAGGCCGAAAAACTTAAACGCAGAGGCGCAGAGACGCAGAGTGGAATTTTTCTCTGCGTCTCCGCGTCTCGGCGGTAAAAAATATGTCATTAAAATTTAACCTTCGCCAACTGGAAGAACACGAGATTCACTTGCAAGGTGAATTACCCGTGGCGGAGCTGGCCTTTGACTTGCAAGACGAATTGATCCGAACGGAAAAGCCGTTGCATTACGATCTGGAAGTCGAGCAGTTGCACGATGCGATTCTGGTGCAAGGCTCGTTGTCGCTGGTTTTGAATTGCGAATGCGTCCGCTGCCTCAAGCCGTTTGAACATGAAGTCGCTCTGACCGATTGGGCGCTGCATTTGCCGCTGGAAGGCGAGGACAAGGTGTCCATCGAGAATGATTCCATAGACTTGACTCCGTTTGTGCGGGAAGATATGCTAGTTGAATTTCCGCAACACCCGTTGTGCAAACCGGAGTGCGGCGGATTGAAGAAAAAAAGCAAAGTCCGCGCGGCTGACGATAAAAATGAAAAACCGTCGCCGTGGACGGAACTGGATAAACTGGAATTATAATTTTATAAATTTATGGGCGTCCCAAAACGTAAACCTTCGACGAGCCGCATGAAAATGCGCCGTGCTTACAACAGCGTGCTGAAATTGCCGCAAATCAGCAAATGTCCACAATGCGACGCGCCCCATGTGCCGCACCGCGTCTGCCCGGCGTGTGGCTTTTACAATGGCCGCCAGGTTTTGACGGTTACGGCGGGAGCATAATTTTAGTGGATGGCGCGGGAGTTTTCTCGCGCCATTTTCTTTTCACCTATGCGAATCGCGGTGGATGTGATGGGTGGCGACCACGGCTGCGGTGTTGTCATCGCGGGCGTGAAACGTGCTCTGGAAGAGATCAAAGATATCTCCGTCATCTACCTCGTCGGCAACAAGGCGGAAATCCATGCCGCGTTGCCGGAACGCGGTTTTCGCGATCATCGCGTCCGCGTCATCCACACGACGGAAGTCGTTGAGATGACTGACGAACCCGTGGCCGCGATGCGCAAGAAAAAAGATTCTTCCATCGTCCGCTGCGCCGAACTTGTCAGCGAAGGCAAGGCGGATGCGCTCGTTTCGCTCGGCAATACTGGTGGAATTTTCTCGGCGGCGACTTTCAAAGTCGGGCGCATTGAAGGCGTTAAACGCGGCTGCATTGCCACGGTGATGCCACGGCAAGGAAATGAATTTGTCCTGCTCGACGCCGGCGCGAACATCGAATGCAAACCGTTTCATCTGGCGCAATTTGCTGTCATGGGCAATGTCTATTCGCGCGAAGTTTTAAAGCGTAAAAATCCGCGTGTCGGCATTTTGAGCAACGGCACGGAAGATTCCAAAGGCAACGAACTCACGCTGGAAGCTTTCAAACTTTGCAAAAAATTAGACCTTAATTTCATCGGCAATGTCGAAGGCCACGATCTTTTCAAAGATCATGTTGATGTCGTGGTGTGCGACGGTTTCACCGGCAATATCGTTTTGAAAACTTCGGAAAGTTTGGCCATCGCGATGTTTTCGATGTTGCGCCGAGAATTGATGCACAACGCGCAACGCAAGCTTGGCGCGTATTTGTCGAAAGATGCGTTTCAAGCGATCCGCCGCCGCATGGATCCGGAAGTTTATGGCGGCGCGCCGCTGCTCGGTTTCAACGGACTCGTTTTCAAGGCGCACGGTTCCGCGCGCGAACGCGCCGTGACCAGCGCCATCCGCGTCACCGCGCAAACCATCAAAAACCAGATCGGCCAGATCATCGCACGCGACATCGCGGCGGCGAACAAAGTTCTCGCGGTTGCCGAAACTGACGGTTCCACCAACGCATGAGTGTTCAATTCAAAAATCCGCGCGCCCAAAATAATTTCCAAGGCCGCAGTTGTTCCATCACCGGCGTCGGTTCGTATGTGCCGGAAAAAATTTTGACGAACGCTGACCTCGAAAAAATGGTCGAGACTTCGGACGAATGGATCACCTCGCGCACGGGCATCAAGGAACGGCGCATCGCGGCGGCGGATGAATTCACTTCCGATCTCGCCACGAAAGCCGCCGAACGCGCGATGAAAATGGCCGGCGTCACGGCGGAACAGATTGATCTGATCATCGTCGCGACGTTGACGCCCGACATGCCGTTTCCTTCGACCGCATGTCTGGTGCAGCGCAAAATCGGCGCGCTGCGCGCTGCCGCGTTCGACATGGAAGCCGCGTGTTCCGGTTTCATTTACGCGCTGGAAATCGGCCAGCAGTTCATTATGTCGCGCGCTTATGAAACCGTGCTCGTCATCGGTGCGGAAAAACTTTCGTCCATCGTGAATTGGAAAGACCGCAACACCTGCGTGCTTTTCGGCGATGGCGCGGGCGCGGCGATTTTGCAGCATCGCGAAAATTCGCAGGGCTTTCTCACGTCCGTCATGGGTGCGGACGGCAACAAAGCCGAATTACTTTCGCAACCCGGCGGCGGCAGCGCGTGTCCGGCCACGCCGGAATCCGTCGCCAAAGGACTTCATTATCTGCGCATGGACGGCAAAGAAACTTTCAAAAGTGCCGTGAATGCAATGGTTTCTGCCGCGACCGAAGCGATGCGCCGCTGCGAAATTGACATCACGAAAATCAAATGCGTGATTCCGCATCAAGCCAACGAGCGCATCATCAACGCCGTCGGCGAACGGCTTGGCACGACGCCAGAACAGCTTTTCGTCAATCTGCATAAATACGGGAATACTTCCGCCGCATCCGTCGCAATCGCGCTGGACGAAGCCGTGGCGGCGGGAAAAGTTTCGCGCGGCGACCTAATTTTACTCGTCGTTTTTGGCGCCGGTTTGACGTGGGGCGCAGCGGTCATTGAATGGTGAAATGTCGGTGGGGCAAAGCTGCCGCTTTGCCCATTTATTACTGGCGATGCGTTGGTAGAAATAATTTTGCGTTTTCAAAATTTGGGCGGAGCAGCAGCTCCGCCCTACCAATTATTTAGTTGCTTCAAAAATTTCGCCACCAATTTGACGAATTTCGGCGACGTGCTATGTTGATTGCGTATGAGCGCAAAAAAATTCGTCAGCAATCCGTTTGAAAATCCACTGACGGTTGAAGCGCGGCAGGCAAAACTCGAATTGTCTGCCGATACCGTCTCCATCCACAAAAGTGGCATCGAATTTCGCAGCCCGACGCCATTCACCGAATGGGCTGAGATGACCGTCGCGCTGCAATCACCGGTCGGCGGCAATAAAATTTCCTGCACCGGCGTCATCGTCGCCTGCACCGGCAACAAACACGTCGGCTACCATGTCTCCATGATTTTCACCAATATGTCCGAGCAGGTGGAAAAACAACTCGGCGTCATGGCGCGTTCGGAATTCGGCGCGGGTTGAGTGCATAATTTTCAAAATCATAATTTCTCCGGCCTCGATGTTTGCATCGGGGCCGGTTTTTTTTACAATTACAGTTCATGAAAATCCTTTTGACCACGACTTCGTTTCAAGACACGCCCGGTGGGCATCACGATTTGCTCGCGAAAACAGGCTGGGAAATCATCCGTGCGCGCGGACCGTTGAGCGAAGCGGACACGCTCGCGCTCGTCGGCGAGGTGGACGGCTATATTTGCGGTGATGACGCGATCACGCGCCAAGTTTTGGAAAAAGCGCGACCAAAATTAAAAGTCTTGAGCAAATACGGTATCGGCGTGGACAAGATTGACGTGAAATCCGCGACGGAATTTGGCATCCCGCTTTTGTTCACGCCCGGCGTCAATCACACGACCGTCGCGGAACACGCTTTTCTGCTGCTGCTCGCGCTCGAAAAAAACCTGCTGTATCACACCGATTCCACGCGCGCCGGCGGTTGGAAACGCAAGACCGGCCACGAACTTTTTGAAAAAACTTTGGGCATCATCGGGCTGGGCCGCGTGGGCAAGGAAGTGGCGATTCGCGCGCGCGCGTTTGGCATCAACGTCATCAGCCTGAGCCGGAATTGGGATAAAAATTTCGCCGCGCAATACGGACTCAAAGAAGCCACGTCGCTTGATGATATTTATGCGAAGAGCGATTACATTTCGCTGCACACGAATCTCACGCCGGAGACGCGCGAGATGATTGACGCCCGCAGCCTTTCCAAAATGAAACGCGGCGTGGTCATCGTGAACTGTGCGCGCGGCGAAGTGGTTTGCACCGACGACCTCATCGTGGCGCTCAAATCCGGCCACGTCGCGGGCTACGGCGCGGACGTGCTGGACCAGGAACCGCCGCCGTCGGATTATCCGCTGCTGGAATTGCCGAACGTTATCATCACGCCGCACATCGGTTCGCGCACTTACGAAAGCGTCGTGCGCCAAGCCACTTGCGCCGTGAAAAATCTCATCCTCGCTTTGAACGGCGAAAAACCCATCGCAC